>JAGLUC010000280.1 GCA_023134955.1 Methylococcales bacterium
ACTTCGGGCTACTCGACTTTGCTGTCGCAAAAGTTGCGCCACTTATGGAAGCTGGTGATGTGGGCGTTAGGTGTTTATACGCCCTACGTCTAACTTTTTAATCCACAGGGCGTGGAGATAAATATATGAGTTTTTGGTCAAAAGCTGGTGAATTAGCGGTAAAGGCAGGAGGAGCTGCGTTAAATGAGGTAAAAGAGGCAGGCGATAGAGCGAAACAGTATAAAGCTGAAATGCCTGAAAAAGATAATGATGAATTATTAAAAATCGTAAAGAGAGATAGGTCAAGCTCTCCGCTTAAAGCCCAAGCAGCATTTAAGGAGTTAAAAGATAGAGGTTACGACGCTGAAGATATTAATATTTTGACGAAGTAATACTATTATATACGGAGATAAAGCATGAATTTTAAAGTAAATAAAATAAAGAGCATATATATGTCAAAAGGTAAAAAGTGTCCAAAATGTGGAAATTGGACAATGCATCAGCAGAATGATGGATATTGGAGGTGTTCAAGTTGTGGTGCTGTTACCTTTGATTAATTATTAAAAACCACACCTAACCAGCAAATCCACTTGACCGTAAAAAGCGTCACTTTTTTTTGCTAAAGCAAAAAAACCGCCTCTTTTTACGTCAAGTGATTTGGTCGTTAGAAGGAGAATGTAATGAAGGCACATCAAGTAGTAGCTATAGTAGTTGGAATAATACTTTCTATGGTTTCGTTTTTACCAGTTTTATTAACTATAAACAAAGGATATGATCTTGCTCATCCTAATGTGGTAGGTGTTTTTTTATATCCAACTATCGGGGTATCAATAGCGGCGATCATTATATTTATTTCTTTTTTGAAGAAGGGTTCTGGTGAATAATATATTTCGGCATTTACATATGCCATCTGAACTAGCATGTGATTTTTATAGTGTCTTTTCAAGAATAGAGTATGCCTTAAAATCGACAGAATTTGCGATAGGTAATAACAAAAGAGTTGAGCCAGCATGGGATAAGTTTGCAAATGAAATTGATGAGAAATTATTTCAAAGCAAAGATAAAAAATTGCTAAAAGCAATTGAATATATTTTACAAAATCCACCACGAAAACAAGTCTTAGAAAATGGACGAATTGCCTTCATAAACCAAACTATTGATGATTCACAAAAAAGAACACAACAATTACTCCTCATGATTAGAACTATTAGAAACAACCTTTTTCATGGTGGTAAGTATCTGCCTGGTGGAGAAGTTGAGGCTGGTCGTAATGAACTTTTAGTAAAGTATTCCATGAATATATTATTACGTTGTATTCAAATAAATAAAAATGTATATGCTAGCTATCAGCACTAACTCTTCTAACCAGTGCTTCCAGTTGACCGTAAAAAGCGTCA
>JAGLUC010000281.1 GCA_023134955.1 Methylococcales bacterium
ACTTAACGGTGACATAGCCTTTAATATTGCCTTACTCTGCATACAAATATCTTTTCTATTCGCTTTGCTGATATTTTTTATAATTAATCGAAACTTTAAGCCCAGCAAATCGTCCAGCCATTCTGACTAATTCATGTTTTTCATTATCAAAAGTTAAATTAATAATTGTTCTCGCTCTATCTTCATAGCCTTCTTTAATATCATGAGTATCTAGCAAAAAATGGTAGCGCAACTCTTCTTGTTCAGCTTTTTGTTTTATCGCTAATGGCTCAGCTAGATGATTGACAACTAGTGTCTTTTTAGGTAATTCTGTTTTTATCTTTTCAATTGAATCTACATTTGCCTTTAGCTGCTTTTTTCCTTTATTAATTTCTGCCGTACTTAAAGACCTTAAAGAAACCTCTAAAAACTCTGCTGGGGCTATTTGCATAAATAAAGGTGAAAAAATCCAGTGAGTCAGACGTTTTTCCTGATTAAAATACAAATCAAAATAAAAGCTTTTTCCTGGAGAGAGTTTAAGCCATTTTTCATCAACTTTCTGAAACCAATAACGCCACCTTTCTCCACTAGCTAAAGGTAAAATGGTACTTGGCTGTAACTTGGATAAAGAAACAAAATCATCACTATAAAGAACAGGGTCTTTAAAATTAACGGTGAATTTTTTCTCTGATGTAATTGAAAAATGCTGATCAAAATCTTTCATTTGCAAATAGACTTTATAGACCCGTACCCAATAAAAACATCCCGTTAATAGACTCACTATCAACAACAAACAAAGCCACCTTATTGGCTTAATCATCATTTCCTAACCTTTTTTAATGTTTAGTTTCAGATAATTTGGTGGATGGAGAGACAGACAAAAGATTTTCCACATCTACCTTATCAAAACTATATTTTTTACTACAGAACTCACAATCCACCTCTATCGTTTCTCTCTCTTGCAAAATTGACTCTAACTCCGTCCGGCCTAACGAAACCAATGTAGTTTCTATTTTATCTCTAGTACAACCACATTTAAACTCAACTGTTTCTGGTTCAAAAACCCTGACATGTTCTTCATTAAATAAGCGATACAATATTTCTTCACAGTCCAATGTCAGCACTTCATCTTGAGTCACTGTACTGGCTAAAGTAGAAATACGTTCCCAATTAGCAGCATCACTATCTTCTGTTGGCAATTCCTGTAAAAACAATCCTGCTGCATGGGTTTCATTGGCAAATAACCAAACATGTGTTTGCAATTGTTCTGATTGTAAAAAGTAAGCCCTTATTGCATCAGCTAACTCGCTTCCTGCTAAGGCAACAATACCCTGATAAGGTTCCCCTTTTTCTGGCTCTACAGTAATCACCAACAGCCCTGCCCCCATCATTTCTAATAATGAACCAGCCACCAAATCTGATGTACTACGCGCCAGCCCCCGAATTTTTCTATCATGCGTACACTGTGCAACCAGTGCTTTTAACTTGCCACTTCCTTGCGCTTGTATAATCATAGAACCGTCAAATTTAATGGTTGCTGATAATAAAACTGCCGCTACCATGGTTTGCCCTAATTGCTCTTGCACCTCTACAGTCAGGTTTTGATACTGCTTTGCCTGTTGCCAACTATGTTCTAATCGTACCCATTCACCTCTAACACCAAAGTCTTCAAATAAAAATCGGCGAAAACTATCTTGTTCTTTCATCTGTAATTTGCTTATATTAACTAATATTACAATTATTATAGTCTGGTTATGAAATCATCTAAACACATAAAACCCTCACCTTCTAATGCATTACCAGGTCGGCAAACGGTTATGCCCATTAGTCAAAATCACTTTGTAACAAAAAACACCTTAAAGCCACCTTTTCCAGATCATTTACAACAGATCATCTTTGGTTTAGGTTGTTTTTGGGGGGTGGAAAGAAAGTTTTGGCAACAAACGGGTGTATTTAGTACCGCTGTGGGATATATTGCTGGTTATACGCCTAATCCGACTTATGATGAACTTTGCTCTGGCTTAACTGGGCATAATGAGGTGGTTAAGGTCATTTTTGACCCTGATTTAATTTCATACCAGCAATTACTGGTTATTTTTTGGCAATCGCATAACCCTACCCAAGGAATGAGACAAGGAAATGATCAGGGTACCCAATACCGCTCAGGCATATATACCTCAAATGATGAACAACTGACATTAGCCTTAAAATCTAAACAACATTACCAAGAAAAATTATCAGCTTTAGGATTTGCAGAAATCACTACAGAAATATTCAAGGCACCTGAATTTTATTACGCAGAAGAATACCATCAGCAATACTTGGCAAAAAATCCCCAAGGGTACTGTGGTTTGGGTGGTTTAGACATCCCTTTTAATTAATACCTGAATCCGTTATTTCAATGCGGATAACAAGTCGCGAGCTATTGGTATGCCAATGGATTCAAAAAATCTTAGCTTTGCCTACAAGGATGTAGGTAAGGG
>JAGLUC010000282.1 GCA_023134955.1 Methylococcales bacterium
ATTAGGAGGCTTTTCCGCACTAGTGCATGGATGCACGTAGGTAGAGCAATGCAGGAGCAATTGCCGAGTAGATTTTTCTATTCTCGGACAGCCTCCTAGCGAAGGGCTCATATTTAAACTATGGTATTTATCAGATTATATTTCGATAATAAGCCGAAAAATTGAATCAGATATATTCGCAAATTGATCACAATAAAATTTTACATTGCAAGACCGCTATCGACTCATTGCGGCCTGCCGATGAATTACTTTTACACGAGATAACCATAAAATAACTTGCTGTGTTCAGAGGAAAAGGGCTCTGACCCCTTTTCCTCTCTGTTGTATCATGGAGGCATAAAGGCGACATCTATCCTGACACAGGGGGCAATGAGTGTGGTAAGCACCAAGTTTATTATTCATGTGTCAATCTTGAATTTTAGGCATAAAAAAACCAGTAGAATGCTGGTTTTTTAAAAATTTTGATTATTTGAGATTAGTTTATTCCCATTCTATCCATTGAATACGCCATGAGCTTTTTCATAAATGCCTGCCCCAAGCTATAAACCCTCCCTTTCTTGCTTTTCCCTCCGAAAGCATACTTTTTGCACGACTGAACAAGCCATATAAGTAATGCAGGAACTAAGCAAGAAAGAGAAAGGATCCAGAAACAAAGCCACCATAAGGAGTGGTGTTTTAATGCGTCAACGGACATTCCAATACTAGCAGTAAAAGCAATTAACAATAGTGCGACTGAAATCATTATCAATCCCACTATTTTTCTATCTGCACCTGTAAAAATAAAATATTTATAAAGCCAGTGTATGCATTTAGTATCCCAAGCACCTTCCTCAACCTTATCAAAGTTTTTTAATCGACCCCATTCTGGCTCTAATAATAGTTTCCCGTTATCGCTTATTTCAGAGCTACTTTCTTGATCATCTGAAATATATAGTTTTTCAATTCTATCTGATTCGGCTTTTAATTGATCGCGTAATTTATATGTTTTAAGTTCAAAATAAGCTAAATTTGCAACAAATGAAATTTCAGCCAAATATGACAAACTTAAAAAAGATAATCCAGAAACCACAGGCTCTCCTTGCAAAAAATGACTAGTATTATATTGCTTGTGTGGTTTCGGGAGTAATCAGTGCACCCTTATTAAATAAATAATCAAATTTATCAACTAGTTTTTTAGAAGTTTCCTCGTCATTGAAACAACCTATACCAATAGGTTCAGATTTATCAGGCTCAATACGGTATCCATTATTATCAATAACAACAAAGTGACTTTGTAATTTATCTTTGTTATCTTTAGAGAATTTGATCTCACACATACTTTCACCAAGTTCCTTACATCTTAGATATAATGGGTGAGACTTTATATAGTCATATGCATTATCGTCAACATCTTGTAATAAAATTTTAATTTTTTTATTTCCTCCGCTATGTAAAAACTCATCAACTGAAGCTAATACCTCACGAGTTCCATATACTCTAGCGTTTAAACTACCTGTTAAAATTCTTACTTCATTTGACGCATGAGAAAAAAGGTTTTTAATCAAGACCTCAGCATGTTCAATACCGCTGTTAGGTATCAAGTCCTCACTTTTTTGGTCGGCAAAATCCCTTACCATTTTATTGTATTCTTTCATATACCCCCACCGATCAATATTTTACGAGCAATATATTTTATTCTTATAATTATTGCACATATAGAAAAAGTATAGTATGCATTTTGGCCTCGTAAAGCAATAGATGCACATCACAGAAACAAAGTAAAGTTGTTTTTATTAATACTATCGTAGGTAGTATAGTCTTTCGGTACAAAGTAATTTATTTATTTTTGCAACAGCGAGTTATCAATGACGGACTTAGCAGTACATCAGCTTTTCATTTCCATGGTCAGCCTAGCAGTAATCCGGCTCCGCTCTAAAGTAATACAGCGTTGTCTCTCACTAAAGCGCGTGAGATAACAGTTTATTAGACAGAATGCCGTAATATTAAATATAGACGGAATTCTATCTATGTCATAAATTATGACATAGTATGGTCATTTTTTAAAAGTCACCCTGGCTTCAATCATCAGACACTATACGTAAGCTCTTTTAGCCTTTCGTCTTTAGCCTTTAGCCTGCTCTTGTGGCACATACCCCTCAGGCATTTCAAAGCCACCTGCAAAAAGAAATTTCTCCCGCTCTTCTTCTAATAGTTTTTTGGCTTTTGGGTCAAAGCTTGCTAAACGCTGTTCGTTAATGATCATAGTTTGCATATTAATCCATTCGAGCCAGGCTTGTTGTGAGATATTGTCGTAGATAAATTGTCCTTTTGCACCTGGAAACGGAGGGTTTTCAAGTCCTTCTGCCTGTTCGCCTAATTTCATGCATTTAACCATTCTTGTCATGATGATCCCCTTTAAAGTGATTTTGTAAAAGTTGCTTAATGGGGGCTGGTAAGCCCAACGTATTAATCTGTTCAGATTTATACCAGACTGATTGATTTGCTTCCATCACATTATTTATAGGGTTTTGTGTTTTAACTATAAATGGGGTGTAATCCAGATGGTAATGTGAAAAAGTGTGCCGTTGCTCAGCTAGTTGTTGAATGGAAAAGATAGGAAGTTTTTTTTCTAAACACCATGCTTTGATTTCAGCTAATGAATTAAATTCAGGAAAACTCCATAATCCACCCCAAATTCCCGTTGGCGGTCTTTTTTCTAATAAATACAGGCTTTGCTCATTTTGTAAAATTAAAAATAAAATCTGTTTAATAGGGATGGTTTTTTTAGGTTTGGGAGTTGGAAACTCACTCACCCTGTCTTCAATTTTGGCAAGACAGCTTAAGTTAATAGGGCATTGTTCACATTTTGGTTTACTGCGAGTACATAGCGTTGCGCCTAAATCCATCATAGCCTGAGTATAATCAGCACATCGCTTAATTGGCGTGTAATGGCTACTAATTTGCCACAGTTGATTACTGATTTTAGTTTGACCAGTCCAGCCAGAAATAGCTTGGTGACGAGCTAATACTCGTCTGACATTACCATCTAAAATAGGGTGGCTATTGTTAAAGGCAATACTTAAAATTGCCCCGGCAGTTGACCGACCTATACCGGGTAACTGCATAAGCGATTCTAGGTTATTAGGGAATGACCCTCCATTGGCACTAATAATACAGGCTGTTTTATGTAAGTTTCTGGCGCGGGCATAATAACCTAAGCCGGCCCAACGTTGTAAAACAGAATCAATAGGGGCTGAGGCAAGTGCTTCAACATCAGGAAATTGCAGGAGAAATTTGTTGAAATAAGGAATCACGGTTACAACTTGTGTTTGTTGCAACATGACTTCTGATAGCCAGGTTTTATAAGGGGTTATTTGCTGTTGCCAAGGCAGGTCTTTTCTGCCATTTAAATCGAACCAGTTAAGGATTTGTTGCTGAAATATTTCTGCTGACATTTAGATGATTCGGGAATATATTTTCGGTAAAAATTGCTGGAATGGAAAAATATAGGTCGTTAAAATAATGTGCGTATTTAATCTATATTTTTGTTGATTTTTTGAATCAAATAAAACAGTGTGTTATCTAGGAAGTGAGGCTTTAGCCTCACTTCCATTAACAGGTGTCTTGCAACAGCATAACCCCGATCTATGGTGGATAGATTACAAAAAACCTTTTAATAAATCACTCACGCCTGGACCAATTTTTTCATCTAGTTTTTGAAGTAACTCGTCTTTTTTCTTATTTATTTTCTCTTTGTTTTTTTTCATTAACATTGCTGCAACATCTAAAGTGTAAGAAGGCTTGGAAAAATTACCGCCAACATTAATAATAATTGGATAGCCTTTTATTTTTTCAGGGCTTGTTGCCGTTGCAAGAGTTTTTAATAGTTTGGCATTAACTTTATAGGCAATTTTTTCAGAAACCAAGTGCGCAGTTCCTTTGCCATTAACCCGTAATTTTGAGGCTTCAGCATACAGGTCATTGTTTCTGACTAAGCCTTTAGTGATTTGTGCAGTCCCTTTAATGACAGAGAAAACAGTTTGATCATTTTTGTTTTCAGCTGGGAGTGCAACACCCTTAATTAAAGACTTACTATTATCAATTATCTTTTGTAGATTAAAACCTTTAATGACACCGTCTTTAAAATTAAAAGAAACATTGCCATTTAACGATGATTTGATGGCTGAGGTGGAGTTGCCTCGAGCTTTAATAGTGGCCGAAACATTAACCGTTCCAGACATGCGAGCTTCACCTTGCATATCCATTAATAAGGGCTCAATGCTTACTTGATTAAGTTTTTCATTGAGTGACAAGGTGGGTATGCGATTTTTAACATTAATCGTGCTGTTGCCTTTGTAAGAACCTTGATAAAGCTTGTTGACTGTTTGTTTTGTTTTTATCAAACCATTTTTGGCATTGAGGTTTAAGTTAAGACCTTGCATGTTTAGTTTGTTGATTTTTAGCCGACCAATATCTAGCTGGCCGTTTACATTTAAATTTCGTAATAATTCAACTGGAAACAAAGTAGCGCTAGCAGCTATAGCACTTGCTGGGGTTGCAACAGGGTTAGATGCTTTTTCACCTTCTTTGATTGGTGCTAAGTATCGGTCAGCGTCAATAGCATCTACTTTAATATTAAATTTAATGGCAGGTGTAGCAAAGTTTGTAACGCTGGCAGTGGCATTTATGGTGGTATCATCAAGATGGAGGATTAAATTTTTAATATCAGCAGAATGAGTTGTCGCAAGTAAATTAAATGCTATGGATAGCTTGCTCATCGCGTCTGGGTCTTGCATTGCAGGCAAAGGCATTGCCATTTTTTTCATCAGTTGAGCAAGGTTAAATTGTTCAATACTAATAGGCCCTTTAAAAACAGGCTGATCTTTAATTTGAGTCCCTGTAATGTTGGCGGTTAATACTAATGAATCGCTATTAAGTTTAAGATTAGAGACATTTAATGTTTGTTTGGCCAAATCAACTGCAATATCAGTTAGTAGTGTGACAGTAAGACTTTCACCAGGAATATCTTTTCCCTTGGTAATACTTTTTATATCAACTGAGTTTAACTGGAAGTTGTTAAATTGTTCATTAAGGGTTAATTTAGTGGAGAAGTTAATTGACTCGGTTAGTTCGGGTTTTTTATTAACAATAATCAGTGACAAGTCTATATCAATAGCTTCATCAAAAACGAATTTACCTGTATTAAAATTGAAGTCATTAATTTCAGTATATTTGCCTTGTTGTTGATCATCCCAGACGATTTTTGCCTGTTCGATTGATATTCCCCCTATAGCTAATGCCGCAAGAGGTGATACACTCTCCTTTTTTGACGGATCATCTTTAGTAACAGTAGTTTTAGTGGGAGCTTTTTCAGTGCTTGATCCAGTTAAATCATCCCAGTTGCTGATACCTTTTTTATTTTTAGCTAAATTTAATACCAAGCCTTTTAAAACAACTCGGCTAACTTCAAGTTTTTTGGATAATAGAGGTAATAATTTAACTTTAATGTTACTGGCTTCAATTTCAGCAAAGTTCTTTTTAGAAAAGCCTCGAGCATTGCTTAAAGTTAATTTCCCGGTAGAAATGCCAATCCAGGGGAAAACAGACAACTCTAAATCACCATCAATGACTAATTTTCTACCTGTATTGTCTTCGACTGTAGCTTGAATTTCGGGTTTAAAGTCATTAGGGTCGATAAATAAAAGTAATGCAATTGCGGTAATAATGATCAGAGCAAAAACAGATGCAACAATGGATAAAATAATTTTAAGCGAGCGATTCATTTTTTGTCTCATTAAATATAATAAGGTGTAATGATGAAAGATATGACTTATCATTCATTTTCTTCATCATAGATGATTAATTAGATTCTAACTGGATTGAAGACTAAAGGGTACTTCTATTGATTCATGACTGGTATCTATACACTTAAAATATTCGATAACTTTGTTGAAAATCTTGACAATAGCTCGCTATTTCCTGCGATCTTCGCCTTGTTCTCAAAAATATTAAGAGCATATCTACTCAGACAGAATTAATAGGAGTACCCTAAATCAAGATTTTAACTGATAGAGGGGATGAAAAATGTTAATTCTAGCTAAGTTATCAGCTATTCTGGTATTAGTATGGTTTTATTTAACGGGGAAAACGCAGGGGCAAAATGCAATAAAATGGGCTGTTATTGGCTTGGTAGGCTATTGGCTGGCGTGGTGGCTAAGCAATAAATTAATACTTTCAATGTTGGTTGGAATGTTTTCTAAAAGCTTAACTATGGTGTTTATTATTACTCAAATACCTGTGGTATGTGGTGTTGTAGTTGCTTATTTTGTGAGGAAAAAATTGATAAAGGATGCTGAAAAGGTAACTGGTTTAGAAGAATAGAGTAGGCATAAAAAAGGCGGATAGTATCTGAGTGCTATCCGCCTTTTTGCTAAAATTTAAAAACCTATTAACTATAAATCTTCAGCATTTTTAGTTAAGTAATCAGCAACACCCGCTGGACTAGCGTCCATACCCGAATCGCCTTTATTCCAGCCTGCTGGACAAACTTCACCATGTTC
>JAGLUC010000283.1 GCA_023134955.1 Methylococcales bacterium
ATACATTCAGAACGATAAGTAAAACGAACTGTTAGGACTCCTGTTTTGTCTTGATTTAAGCCAAAACAATAATCACGGCTTTCATCTTGACTATGGGTTAAGTCTTCAGCAATTACACGATTTTCATCCATAAATACAAATTGAGCTTCATTAAATGAAACACCATGCTTTCGCAGGTTTTCAATGTTTTTGCTCTCATCCCATTCAAAGTATGGTTTACTCATATTTACAGAGTAACAAATATATGGCTATTTATCCATATTTTACTCGAATGCTAACGACCAAGCTCACCAGTAATTTTGGAGCGCAGCGGAAAAATTGTCCGAGTGCAGCACCTTGTTAGTTGCCGATTTCATTCTGTGCTTGATCATACGTGTCATATAATTTTTTTACTCTATCGTTCATTTTCATACCGCCTTTTGTTGCTCTATCTGTCCAATAGTGGCCCTCTAAGCTATACACAGGCGAGCCATGAATATCTAAGGCGAAAGAACCATGGTGTATCTCGCTTCGAACACCTTGCAATTCTATTTTTGGTTCATTTCGATAAACTGCGACTAATTTGAATAAATCATCATCATCTTCTTGTTGCTCAATACTATGAGCGACTAACACCGAGCGAGATTCTTTTGTCATTAGCCTTACACTTAAAAATGTTAAAGATTGCCTAATAACAGCGTAACCATAAATCGGATCAATAACCTCTCCAGTTTCTGGATTGACCCAGCTACTTTTTAGCTCAACTTTCCATGTCCCCCTTAAATCTGGACGTTTAACGTACCAGCCTTTAAATATTTTCCAAGACCACATGTACTTGTTAAATAGAGTTACAAATAATGTCATTACACCAACAACTGTACTAAATGGCTTAATAAAATCTGCACTTAGAACAGGCATCCCTTGCAACCATAGAGCTAATAACCAAACTGCTATAGTAAGACCAATAAAAGAGGATATATGAAGTCTAGTTAGCATTATTCGTAACCTATGTAATTCCATGCATCACTCAAGAACTGATGCGCACTTTCCCTTGTCCAAGGCTGAGATACTCTAAAAAGGTACTTTAATTCACTTACTTCGCCCCATTCTGAACATTTGTCATCAGACAAAGTGTTATTGAATAGCTCTGCGAGTACCGCTCTCACCATTTGCTTAAATGTTTGATATTCAAAGCAAGATGTTGAAGTATTAAATACTAAACATTCAATGAGAAAGCTCGGAGCGTCTTTCGCCGATTGAATTTCTTTCGACGCCATTTCGTTTGATAGCTTCTTTATTACACGAACTACTCTTTTATATCTTCTTGTCGTCACATCATTTTTGGAAACGCCATTTTGGTAATGTTGCTCCGGCCAATTCTTAACACTGGGAGGTTTATAATCATCTGGTATCATTTTAACACCTGCATGATGGTAAGTTGAAGTTACATATCTCCTGTGCTCGAAAAATGCTGCAACATCAGATTCGACATGATATGTGTTAGCCTTGATATCGAATGCTTTGCTCCCACGCGTAACGGCCGTTCTTCCAAATCTTGCTACAAGCGCTTCTTCCAGTTCGTTTTTAAAAGTTGCGTATTCATAAGTTGCAGGAAGGAAGCTTTTGGCAAGTTCCATTTTCACATTATCATCAGGGTACTCAGGAAAATAAGTATCGGTGCAGAGAACACCTACATCTACATCGCTATCCTGCCTAACGTTAACCCTATTTCTGTAAGAACCTTGTGTGAAAACTTTGATGTTTCGATTTTTTAACTTTTCGCTGGCCTGAATAGCCTGCCTAATTTGCCTTTCAGCATTTTCAGCGCGCTCCTGCTCTGTTTTTCCAGGCTCTTGTGACCACGTTGTGAAAATTGATTCCCAGTCCCTACTCATTATTTACTCCATACTTTGAAAGGCAACTAACGCCTTGTTAACCTACCCACGATGTGGTGATTATTTTGTGGCATAGTGAAGCGGCGCCATAAAATGAGCGCCACAGCGTGAGTCTGGTTGAGCTGATTGTGTACGCCCAGCATGGGCGTG
>JAGLUC010000284.1 GCA_023134955.1 Methylococcales bacterium
AATCGCTGTCAAGCTAACCAAATCGTTATAAATTTAGTTGTTTTAAATAAATACAGAAGAATCAATGCTCTTTATTGCTTCAATTAGTTTTTCTCGCAAATTACATCTGCATGGGTTTCCACACCTTGCCATAGATTTTATTGTGATAATTCGCTGGTCTTTTTTAAATCTTTTCATATTAGCTACTTCACAGAGTCTTTCATCCGTGATTTTATCGTCACAATAATCTTTCATAAATTATTGTGGCTGTGGAATATAGGGTTTTCCAGGCGTTGCAGGTCTGGTATTTTTAACTATTAATGCGCATTCGTTCACAACTCGCGGGTCTTCATTTTTTATAAGCAATAAACAGTCTGTTTTTCCAAACAGCCTTCTTGGTGCTGCTTGATGCAAGCATATTCCTCTATTGAATTGGGTGCAGTTAATGTTTTTCATGATCCGTCTTGTAAAGATTTATAACAATCAAATCCACTTGACCCCAATAAGCGCCAAGGTTTTGGTTGCTGTTTAAGTTATGTAATTATTAAAAATTACGGTTGTATTTTAAAGCTCATCACTCGCTTATTGGGTCAAGTGATTTTGGCGTTAGAAATCTAAACCTCTTCAACCTCTTCCCAGTCGTCATCAATAAAAACCTCAAGATACCCAACATTTGAATGATCTTGCATTAAATTTTCATTTTGCAAGTGCAGTGTGTAATTAGCAATGATATTTAGTTGCCCCTCTGCACGCTCTTTACTCTGCACACTATCACCATAAAATGGCTTTTGGCATAGTCCAATTGCAGGACAAAATACAAATCTATACTCCATAATATTTCCTCTTTAAGTTAACTTAAAATTTCTAACAAGTCACATCAGCCGAAAAACCGAAGCATCCTGTAAATTATATTCTTCTTTTTTGTTGTTAAAATCACAGTCTGCAAACCTTTTATGCAGTGGTTTTCAGCTGTGCTACGTCATTAGCAGGCTTAAGTCTTTCTGAGTGGCGGTGCTTCTACCTCTTCTGGCTCTGCCTCACATGCGTTAGCCGTCTTAACCCTGTCATCCTGCGTGTTAATTGCATCTATCATGCAGTATTTACACGTCCAATCTTTAGTGTGTCCATTTTCATCTATTGCAAATCCAGTGCCTTTGGGAAAATCTAAAACAACTTTTAATTTTGTTTTGATACCGTTGACTTTGCTCGCTAACTCCCCTTGAAATGTTGATGGTATTTTATTGTTCTCAGTGATCTCATCACTGCATATATCACAATAGTATTTAATCATGGTATATCCTATATATATTTAAGGTATGCCTGCTAACAAGGCATACCAGCCGAAAAACCGAAGCACCTTGTAAATTATATTCTTCGTTTTTGTTAATGAAAGCACAGCCTGTAACCATTTTATTCAGTGGTTTTCAACTGTGCTACGTCATTATACCCTCCAATTTCATACAAACCAATGCGAGACGCTAGAGATGGAAGGGTGTCTACGCACATAAAGATTTAACGTAATATGGACGGTTAAGATATAATGGACACTATGAAGCCAGCAAAATTTCAAATTATTTACGATGGCCCAGCCCTCGATGCCCATGAAATGAATGTAAATGACCTTGCGCCTGCTTTGCTGGCAATTGGTGATCTTATGAGCGAGGTAGGAGGTTCTCTTCATGGTGAAAAGCTAAAAATATCCGTAAGTGTAAAAGGGTCGTTTAAAACTGGGTGTTTTGGTGTTGAAATGGTTGCTTCAGCACAAAACATATTTATTGATGCGATTGATATATTTAACCACGGTAACGCTACCGCACTTTTAAATATCGCTGGTCTTATAGGGATCGGACGAGGAGCAACGGGGTCGCTAATAGGTTTGGTTAAGTGGCTAAAAAATAGAAAAATATCAAAAACAGAAGTTATAAGTGACGGCATAGTTAGAATTTTCATTGATAATGAGCATTATGATGTGGAGCAAGAGGCTTTGTCATTATTGCAAAACTACAAAATACGAAAAGCACTTGAAGATATTGTCAGCAAGCCGCTTTCCAGAGAAGGTGTAGACTCCTTTGCTATCACTGACCCACAAAACCCAGACGACCCAATATTTGTTGTAGATAAAAATGAAGCAATCTACTTTGTTGCTCCAGAGCCTGGAAACGAAGTCATTAATGATCAAACCACTACAGTTAGCTTGCAAATTGTTAGTCCCGCTTTTGTTGAAGGGAATAAGTGGCGTTTTTCAGACGGTGTTCAAACTTTTTATGCTGAAATAAAAGATGATGCATTTTTAAAAAGAGTCCAAGATAGTGAGGAGGTTTTTGCTAAAAGCGATATTTTGACGGTAAAAATGCAACTGGTTCAGTGGATAACCGCAAAAGGGATGAAGTCCGAATATTTTATACTAGAAGTTATTAAGCATAGATCATCGCACAGACAAATTGATATATTCAAATAGGTATAACAATCAAATCCAGCGGACAGCTTAAAGCGTCACATTTTTTGCGAAGCAAAAAAGTGCGCCACTTTAATCTGCGCGCTGATTTGGGCGTTAGAAACTAAGATTTAAACTCTTGCCTAAGGTCAAAATTTATTAGACATTTGTTCGTTTTAACAGCAATAGGAGCCCCCTCCTGCGTAGCTCCTGTAGTATTAACCCAAATCTTTATGCCGTTGTACATAGTTGGATTAAATGAACCGTCCTGACAATATTTTTTAAGCTTATCAAAATCGTTAGCATGCATGACAATACTTCCGCCATTTCCTATTGATTTCGCTACTTTTTCAGCAATGTCATTATTCATAATCACCTCTTCACTAGTTATTTTAGACGCTAGTTCACGTTTTTTAAAATCAATAGCTTTAATTACTTCGTCTCGATCCAGTGCATTTGAATTTACTACTTTTTCTTCCGTTAAATTCAATCTACATAAATTTAAAATATCACTATTGTCGCTCATAAATCACCTTATGCCGTTTCTAACAAGTAAAATTCAGCCGACCACCTAGTGCGCACTGCTTTTCAAGTTATTTATTAAAATTAAGCACTGTGTGCTTTACTCGTTCAACTGCTACTCACCGGTCGCAGCTGATTTTGACGTTAGAAATCTGGGTTTGCTAATTTT
>JAGLUC010000285.1 GCA_023134955.1 Methylococcales bacterium
TATTACACTTCGTTTCATACGGGCTACAATATATTTTAATTCAGTTATTATGCTCCTCATAAAGAACTTTCTATTCATCAAACGTAACTACTCACCCCATTAAAAGGGAAGGTGCAGGTTGTTGATTTATCAGGCTTGTGCAACAAGGATGTTGCACCAGAGCTTACATGGACGTATTCACGCGTCCTGATAAATCAATGATCTGCATCTTTCAAGTTCAGGACGGGACGAGTAGATACATAAAAGGAAATAAAAAAATGGTAGCAGATGAAAATTAGTCTACTACCATTTATAAGCTGACCTTAGTGATCTAGCATTTCAGGTAAAGATTTAGGCCCTTTTAGCTGAGGGTGAAGTTTTCTATCTGAGATCACTATAGCTGTATGCATCCAGGTTAATGAGATAGCCACAATTGCAAATAACAGCATAAAACAACTAGTCCATACACCAATAATGTCATTCATTAAACCAAAGCAAATAGGTAAAATGAATCCCCCAAGCCCACCAATTAATCCGACCATACCACCAATAGAACCAACATGGTCTGGATAATAAACAGGGATATGCTTATAAACGGCTGCTTTACCTAATGACATAAAAAAACCAAGGATAATGGTTAAAATAACAAAAGGTATTAAACCTATAGCAATAGTGAAGTTAATAGAGCCGTCAATACCATGTACACTGTAATCAGTTGCCGGGTAGGATAAAAAGAACAGACAAGCTAGACAACAAATAAAAGTCAGGTACATGACTTTTCTGGCACCAATTTTATCTGACATCCAGCCACCTAAGGCTCTAAAAAGACTACCAGGTAAGGCATAGGCTGCTGCAAGCATACCTGCTGTTTGAATTTCCAGGCCATAAACGCCCATATAGTAACGGGGTAGCCATAACGCTAAAGCGACATAAGCACCGAAAACAAAGAAGTAATAGGTTGCAAAGCGCCATACTCGTATATGCTTTAAAGGCTCTAATTGCATTAAAGCAGGTTTTACTTTTTCACCTTTTTCTTTTCTGGCTTTAGTTGTAGGATCCTCTTCGGTTGTGAACCAAAAGATAATCGCCATGACAAATAATACAACAGAATAAATTTTAGCTACATTTTCCCAGCCATAAGCAACAAGTAAAAAAGGTGCTCCAAAGTTTGTTACCGCAGCCCCTACGTTACCCATACCAAAAACACCCAGTGCCGTTCCCTGATGTTCACTGTCATACCAGCGTGATACATAAGCAATACCCACCGCAAATGAGCCTCCTGCCAGACCAACACCTAATGCAGCAACTAAATACATTTCGTAAGTTGAGACAGTTGATAATAACCAGGCTGCAACCGATGTGGTTAACATTAAACAAAAATAAACAATACGACCACCATATTGATCCGTCCAGATACCTAGAAAAATTCGACTCAAAGAGCCTGTTAATATAGGGGTCGCAACAAGCAAGCCAAATTGTGTGTCATTAAGCCCTAGGTTTTGCTTGATTTTAATTCCAATAATGGAAAATATAGTCCAGACTGCAAAACAGACCGTAAAGGCGATGGTGCTAATAGCGAGGTTTTTTGTTTGTTGGCCGCTACTGATGCCATTTAGTTCATGCATTAAGATCTCCTGATTTGGTAAAGGTTAAATGGGTTTAAAGAGCCGAGTAAATCTCTGGTTTTTCTTTTCCAGTAACATGTAAAATCCCCCATGCACCACGATCAATACGGGTTAATGCATGATCGACCAGAACAAAGTCACCAGGAACGTCTAATTTAAATTCGACCATAGTGGCACCGCCAGCTGGTATTAATGTAGTCTGGACATTTTTTAGAGGTTGTCCCATAGACGCTTCCGGGTAAACTTTATCAAAAATCTCACCAATCACATGAAAGGATGAAATTCTGGATACCCCTCCATTGCCAATAAATAGACGAATAGTTTCACCCACTTTTGCTTGAATAGGGTAATCGACAAGTGCAGAAGTTCGACCATTAAAGATAATATATTCAGGACGCTCATCAAACATTTTTTGACCATCAAAATCCTGAAACTTTCTTTCACCTATTGTACCTTTGGTATAAAGTTCTCCCTGCATCACGTAGAATTCTTTATCAACAGGTGTCAAGCCTGATTCAGGCTCAACCAAGATCAAACCATACATACCGTTAGCGATATGGGTTGATGCATTACCAGCCGCACAGTGATAAATAAAAAGCCCAGGAAGCAATGCCTTAAATTGCATAGCCTTGGTTTCTCCTGGTTCAACTGTCGTTAATGCAGCGCCGCCACCTGACCCAGTCACTGCATGTAAGTCAATAGAATGATCATGAGAGCTAGTCTTATCATTATGTAAAGTTAGTTTAATAGTGTCCCCCACTCTAACTCTAAGGAACGGGCCAGGAACAGTATTGTCAAAAGTCCAATAATGAAAAGGAGTGGCTGCTGCAATATCAGAGACTACTTCTTTGGCAATAAGCTTAATGTTAACTATTTTTGCATTTTTTCTGTTTAAAGCAGCGGGTAAATCATTGGCTTTTTTGCTAATGTCGGCTACATGCTTAAATTTTGTTGGGTCTACTTTTTTGTGGATGTGAAAAGCATCACCTGGACCAAAATTAACGGGATGTTTCATCATTTTCATGTCCATACCCGACATGTTCATGCCTGTCATGTCCATGTTATTCATATCCATACTGCTCATATCCATACCTTCCATGGTGTTTTCTATCTTTTTGTCGGATCCAGAAAAAAGCAATCCTAGTGATACAACAGCAACAATAAAAAAGATGATATAGAATTGTTTTGCGTTAGGGTTCCTGTTAAGTTCATTTAAAGTTGAGGTGATGAGGTCTGTTATTTTTTTTGTTATATTTTTATTATTCATTTTTGCCTCTTAAATAAGATGTAATTTCCCATTCCATATAAAAATATGGGAATAGATTTTTTAAACAGTTAAATGCCTTAACGCTGACATTTTCTCTCCTGCTTGTTTTATTTGTTTAGTTGTTAGTATTTTTTTGATTTGTGGAGAGAAATCCTCATCTTC
>JAGLUC010000286.1 GCA_023134955.1 Methylococcales bacterium
TGCAACATCCTTGTTGCACAAGCCTGATAAATCAACAACCTGCATCTTCCTTTTTAATGGGGGGGAGTAGTTACCAAAAAACCTGCGCCAGTTGTCAAACTTATTTCGTGCGCGTTCCTTAGATAGAAAAAGTGGTGGAAAGTTTTTTTTGCTTTAAAGCCGATTTGTCGTATTCATCCCACAATTGGGCATAGCTTTTATGGCTAATAGGATGAAGTAAGTCAGGGGCAATTTCAGCCAAAGGCTCAAGAACAAAAGCGTAGCGTTCTATTTCATCTCTGGGTATTTGTAATCGACCATCAGAAATAATAAGATCGCCAAGAAGGATGAGGTCTAAATCTAATGTTCGTGCTGCATATTTTCTGCTATCTTTGGTGCGACCATGATCAAGCTCTATTTGTCTGAGTAGCTTGACAACTGACTTGGCATCAAGTGAAGAGTCAAATTGCACGATTAAGTTATGAAAGTCATCGCCTTCAAAACCAACAGCCTCGGTTTCATAAAGACTAGAAATAACTAACCTTCCAAATTGTTTTTTTAGTGCGTATAAGCTTGAAGGGACATGAGTTTCTTTGTCAATATTGCTACCTATACTAATAAAACCAGTAAGCATAAATTATTTTTCACCTCGTTCAATAATAATACCAACATCTCTAGCACGGCTAATAGCACCTCGTTTATTTAAGGTAATTTTAACCCAGGGTGTATTAAATTCAGCCAGTAAAGTGTTTGCTATTTCTTCAATTAACTTTTCGACTAAAAAGAATTCACTTTGTTCAATAAAGGAAACAACACGTTCAGAAACAGCTTTATAATCAAGGGTGTATTGAATGTCATCTGTTTCCGCAGCTTTTTTAATATCGAAAGCCATTTCAATATCAAGTACAAGTGTTTGCTTGGTCTCTCTTTCCCAGTCGTAAATACCAATTATGGTAGTCGCTTCTAGGCCGCCCAAAAAAATTATGTCCATTAGGGTATCCGCTGTAAATAAATAGTCTAAAATAGCAGTATCAGGGAAATAGTTCTGGTATACAAGTTTTTGATTGAGGAATGGTGAAATGATTGAGTGGTTATTAGTACCAGCAGCATATTTGATAGGGTCTGTGTCTAGTGCAATTATTGTTTGTTATTTGATGGGGTTAGACGACCCACGTGAATCGGGTTCGGGAAACCCTGGCGCAACCAATGTGATGAGAATTGCAGGTAAAAAAGCAGCAGCAATAACCTTGTTCGGGGATGCTTTAAAAGGATTTATCCCTGTTTTGATCGCTAAAATAATGGCAGTGGATTCATTAATATTATCTCTAGTGGTATTTGCTGCTTTTATGGGTCATTTGTATCCAGTATTTTTTGGTTTTAAAGGTGGCAAAGGTGTAGCAACGACTCTAGGGCTAACTTTAGGCGTAACCTGGGTATTAGGGGTGGTTGTATCAGGGACTTGGTTTATTATCTATAAAATCAGTAAAATATCATCCTTGTCAGCATTGGTTGCCGCTGTATTAACACCGTTATATGTTTGGTATATTGTGGATGATCAGTATTTAATTGCCGTTTTTATCGTTATCCCCGTTATTTTATTGTGGAGACATAGGGATAATATTCAAAGATTACTGGTTGGGGAAGAGGGTTGATTTTTAAGAGCAGGCGAAAGACTCAAGACGAAAGGCGAAAAAGAGCGTGGTAATATGATGGCACATGGTGTGGGATGGATGATTAATAATTACTATATTTTAACTGGCTCAAAACGGGCATAGTTAGGTAACCTGCAATATGACTATGACCAAAAATTAACGTATTTAGTAATGCTCTTGTTCAAATAGGTTTTAGTGAAAAGGCCATCTTTCATGTTGAAAGTCAAAAATCAGATATTATTTAGTATCCATTTATCTTGTAATAAACACACGTTATCTCGTTTAGAAATATTGGGCTTAAGTTTTTTTCTTGACGGGCAGGTAATGCAAGAGTGAAGATATGCAAGTCGGGTTAATAACAGCTTATATGCCTTGTGCGAGGGTAATCAGTAAAAAATAAACCTGTTGTTGAAAGAGCAAAAGTTGATCGCGATGACTGAAAGTTAACGTGAAATAGGTAGCGCAGGCGTGGATAACATAAGCTGTCGAAAAAGAAGGTATTGATGAGGATCAGTAGGACGTCGTCTTTTCAAAATCTGTAGCGGAAATCAGAAAGAAGTGAAAGCTTGTTTTTTGATGTTTGCTAGGTTGAGTGCAGAGAAAATAAACTCGGACAACTACCACTGAAATTAGGCAAAAAAATTACTAGGTTGTTACCACATTCAACTAGTATTATTATATAGAATAAATGACTATATAGATTGGAGAATCTAGAATCTATGCACTTTAAGCAATTTGAACGGGTAGAATACGAGAAAAACATCCTATTTGAAGTAGTATTTCAAGCTCGATTTCCTGAAATTATGAAGATTTCTCGTGAAGAACCTGCGGATTTTCAAGATATAATTAGAAAAGAAGGTTATCCTGAATCTGGTTCAAATGTTCCTAACCTGCCTCAAGACATACCCAATGAACTTAAAAGAATGCTTTCTGATGAAAAAGTATTTTTATTTTTCTCTGAAGATAAAAACTGGCAAGTATCTTTAACAAAAAACTTTATAGCCCTTGCTTGTAAAGACAACTATTTGAATTATCAGGATTTCAGAGAAAGACTCGGGAAGGTCTTAGATACTTTTAATAAAGTTTATGAGCCATCGTATTTTTCTCGTACAGGTCTTAGGTATAGAAACATTGTTAATGATAAGGCTCTGCTTATAAAAGAAAAAAGTGTCAGGGACTTTGTCCCTGATTATATATTTCCAGAATTGAACCAACCTATAGAAGAAGATTCTAATACATTAGAAAAAACAACTTTATTTGACGATGGGAATATTAAAGCTAATGTGGCTCACACCTTAGCAAAGGTATCTGGGGATTTTGGAAAAAAACAAATAACCGATATAGAGTCGTATATTATTGATATAGATTGTTTTAGTGAAAATAAAATTCAAGGGATAAGTAATGTACTCACAAGATGCGATACTTTTAAAGAAACAGAATGGAACATCTTCCAGTGGAGTATCACTGATGAGTTGCGACAATCAATGGGCAGAAAGTCATAAAAATAGCGTCAACTCTCAAATAAACTATGAACCCACTTATGCTTTTGATGGGACTACTGGCATAGGTGTAGATAAGGCTTTTATAATTTTTTCATTTAGAGATGTTACAACAGCAAACATTATTCTAAAGTTATCCCCTAGAGAAGTAACTCGCTACTGGCAGCATGAGAAATTTTCTGCTATTTACAGACAAATATCAGAGCAGTTCTCTACTATACGGCTGAGACAAGATAACTGGGATGAGTGTGATTCAGAAAAACCAAATAAACTAAGCCTTAGTTACGCAGAAGGAATAATAATTGATTTATTAAGCTCTGTTATTGATGCTGGGTATTTATGGCTTACGCCGTTTATATCTAGCGATGAAGACGGTAATATCACTATGGAGTGGCATAAAGGGCAGCACGAACTTCATATTGAAGTTAGTGAGGATGAAGTCGAGTATATTAAGGTTTGGGGAGCCAATATTGAACACGAAATGCACTTGGATTTTCTGAAAAAAAACAATTATCTTACCTTATGGGATTGGTTGCTGCATGGGTGATGATAATTCCATTTCTGACGAAGAAGAGCTTTATCGTAGTGTAAGAAACCAAATTAATAATACAGAGTTTTTTTATGATGATAATGGGCAACTTATCATTACAAGAGATGCTTTCAAAGATAGAAAAAAACAACCGTCTGTAGATAGGGCGAAATTAAGAAATTTCACCCCTTCCCTTTCAAAATTAAGTGAGTCTGACGGTATTGTTAGCCTTAGCACAAAAAATGTTCGTGCTATTGGTGATGTCAAAACGAATACTGAAGAAGGGGGTCTACGGCATTCCGTTGAAGTGGTTTATGCTCCTATTAATAGTATCCCTAAAAATTTGGCTCACTCCCAAGTAACAGTTGAACCCATTTTCTTTGGCTCTGATAATAAACAAAAGAAAGCTTTCAAGTTACTAAGAATTGCACTCGCTAGGCTTGCCACCAAAAGTGGCTGGATATTAAACCCATATTAATAGTTCCATAAGTTCTGGCATGTCTGATTCACGATTAAACAGTTTCTGGAGCAAGATTTATACTGATAATACTTTTGGAACTATTAATAATTACAATTGACAGGAATTGATCGCGGAAAGCAAAAGCTGATGCAATACCATGCCTATCGTATAAAACTGAAAGAGCAAAACGTTGTGGAAATTAAAAACGTGACAATTTTACAGTCAAAATAACTTGTCAATCAATTAGACGGGAAAGGCATCGCTAGTTATTTCATGGTTATCCCACCCTGCATAAAATAAATTCATCCATAGCCTTAATGGGTCAACAAGAGGCTTTTATGTAAGATTTGAGGGCGGCCAATTTATAGGGATGTCAGTTTAAGTTAGATTTAGTATGGGTCAGGGTGTCAATTGGCCAGCGTGGTTTGGCGTAAATTTCCAGGCTTTCATGTTGTCCTGCCAGTAATCGTTGACATCCGGCGTAAGCAATCATTGCGCCGTTATCGGTGCAGAATTCTAGTCGTGGAAAAAACAATTCGGCTCTTTCTTTTTTTACCATTTTAAGTAATTCAGTACGAATTTGTGTGTTTGCGCTGACACCGCCAGCGATAACCAAGGTTTTTAATCCTGTTTGCTGTAAAGCTCTTTTGCATTTTATGCTCAGTGTCTCGGCGGTGGCTTTTTGAAATGCGTAGGCTACATCTGCTTTGTCTTGATCGGTTTTTTCGGTAGCATTAAGGGTGTTCATGGTAAATGTTTTTAG
>JAGLUC010000287.1 GCA_023134955.1 Methylococcales bacterium
CAGCAGCCACTGGCCGTGGTGGTGATCGGTGGTCTGTTTACGTCGACCATTCTTACCCTGATATTACTGCCGGCGCTTTATGCCTGGGTAGAAGAGGCGTTGGAGAGAAGAGTGATGGCTAATTTAAATAATCAAAGCCGTCAAGCGCCCCTAAATAAGAAAGAAGCAGCGGAGGAAGCAGCATGAAAAAATTATCGATAGTGGTGCATACATCACTGCAGGAAGAGCTGGCGGATTGTCTGCGCAGTTTGAAGTTGAAGAGTTTTATGTTCACTCATATTGAGGAGCATAGTTCGCAGCTTAAGGAAGATGTGTTTTTGTCTGCGCGCGATAAGGTGGTGGGGTATGTGCCTAAGGTTCGGGTGGATATTTTGCTGGAAGATGAGCGGGCGAAGACTTTGATTGATGAGTTGAGAGGGGCTGGGGTGTCGTTTGCTGGGAAAGGGGTTTATTGGGTTTGTGATGTTGGGGCGGTTGGGGAGTTGTGAATAGGTTGGATTAAGCACTTCGTGGGTTCAATCCATCTCTTCCACCATATAAAACACTTAAGCCTCTGATTTTCAGAGGCTTTTTTGTTTGTTCTGTTTTTGTATATACGGTATTGATTATTTTGTGGTCTAAGGGCGTAATATCTTGTTACTTGCATTATACTTTTGTCACTATTCACATTTTACGAATCATGTATTACACCCAGATGTGTCAGCCTTACAAAATTCAGTTCAAAAGATGAATGCAAGCAAGCAAGAAGGCTTAATTTCTAGTATTGAATGCGACCCATTCTGGGGGCAGCATAAATATAAGTTAACAACATCAGAAATAGAGATGATTTTTGAAAAAGAACTCTATTTGCAAGTCATTAAATCAAAAGCATTTCAAAGACTTAAAGATATTAGATTTTTAGGGTCAATTGATTATGTTTATAGTGTTAGCCACAATAAACCTGTAAAAAAACATACGCGTTATCATCATAGTCTTAGTGTTGCTAGGCTGGCATTACAATATGCCAAAGAAAAAGGCTTATCAGAAAGAGATGAAAATTTGTGTGTGGTGTCTGCACTGCTTCACGATATTGGGCATGCTCCACTTTCACACTCTTTTGAATCGGTATTTAAGGAAAATTTTGGAATCGGTCATCATGTTGCTGGTGAGAAAATTATCAAAGGAGAGGTTGAACTAGGAAAGGGGTTGCATAAAGTACTATCTCAATGGGAGATAAACCCATTTGAAGTAATGATGATAATAAGTGGCAAAGCGGGGTCGCCATTTGGTGAAATATTTAATTATTCAATCAATATAGATACTATTGAAGGTATTCTTCGCTCAAGCACATATATTTATAGTAAACCAATGATTTATGCACCATCTCAGATATTGAGTGCGCTTACTAATCTGTCAGAAAACTCATATGCGCTGCTAGATGATTTTTGGCAATTAAAAGAAATCGTATATTCAGAATTAATTAATAATCATGTTGGTGTATTAGCAGATTATGTTTGCCAAGATTATATGAGGACACATTCTGAAAAATTTAAAAAAGAATATTACTATGGTTATGAGAAAAACCTTAAAAGTAAACATCAGTTATTATTTGATAGGCTTTTTGCCGTTGGAAATAATGATTTAAAGGTCTCTGCTAGTACAAGCATGAAATATACAAAACGTAAATTTATTATTAATAACAATGTTAATTTGGTAGACAAGTGGTCTATCAATAAGAGATATACACAATATAAAGAAGACTCAATAATTAATATTTCACTTTAAATAACTATTAAGGAACTGTATGACTATGGAATATAAATCAATAACCACCACTACAGGATTCTCAAACGAGAAAATAACTCAATTACGAGAATCGCTAAAGGATATTTGTAATTCAAACAACAGTATTTGTGTTGTAACAGTGGGTTCATTTGCAAGAGGGGAGGCTAGTCATCAATCAGACATTGATTTTTATTTAATATATGATGATTTAAAAGATTTAGATATGAAAGACGTTGAATCAACGTGTGACAACATTAAAGAAATCATTGAACAGAGCGGTATACGTATGCCATCTCCGACAGGGGCATTTAATGAGGTGGTTAAACGTAGTGAGTTCTTGGAAAATATTGGTGGGAATAATGATTTAAATGAAAGTTTGACGAGACGTATGCTATTTTTATTGGAATGTAAATGGTTGTGTAATCAAAGTTCTTATGAAACTCTATATGAAAAAATAATACACAAGTATGTTAAAGATACAATAACTCAGCATCAAATGTGTCGGTTTTTACTTAATGACATCATTCGTTATTATAGGACTATGTGCGTTGATTTCGAGTATAAAACAACAGAGGCTGGTAAGTCATGGGGTGATAGAAATATTAAGCTTATGTTTTCTAGGAAGTTGATATATTTTAGTGGCATATTAGTTGTGGCTGAAACGGTTCAGCATACATGGCTTTCTAAAAGGAATATTCTAAAAAATAGTTTCTATAATACGCCTATCGAACGAATTGAAAATATATGCGGCAATAAATCTAATAAAATGTTGGGAATGTACGATGAGTTTTTGGATGCTATGTCAAGGACTGAAATTAGAGATATGTTAAATGCTACTACTGATGATAGAAGTACGCATAATGAAGAGTTTAGAACTTTGAAAAATAAAGGGCATCATTTTTCATTAGAGCTCTCTAAGTTGTTAGCTGTAACATATGATGTATCACACCCTATACATAGAGCTCTTATACTTTAATAAGTAATAGGGGGGCAGACCACGATTAAATAAATAATAGGGGACAGACTACGATTAAATAATTCCTTACCTGATTTTTCTGATTGTTTGGTAGGATAGTAATAAATATGGATTAAAGGGGTCAGACCTCTTTTAATATGATCATGGATGCCTTTACCATGGCGGCACATAATCGAGACATCAGCGATGATGCGATTGTACACTCAGACAGTGGTGTGCAGTGTCGCAGTAACCGCTATCAGGAGCTGGTGCATGAACATGGATTTAAGAGTGGTATGAGTCGAAAGGGGAATTGTTGGGACAATGCTGTAATGGAATCATTTTTCAGTCGGTTAAAAGTAGAGCTGATCTATGCAGAGAATTACAAGGCAGTTGATCAATCACGCGCTGGTATCTTTGAATACATCGAATTATTTTATAATCAGACAAGACGGCATTCAGCCAATGGCTATATCAGCCCTAATCAATACGAACGAAAATATTTACAATTAAACGTGTCTACTTTTCGTGGGTAAGACCAGTAAATAATAAATCAGAGGGATTAAGCTAATGAAAAATAGGCTCAAATTAAACCCAGGCGATGAACTAATACTACAGAATTCCCGTAGTAAAGGGCCGATGGCAGAAACAGATATTTATACTTATTCTATTGTAAGTAAAACTGGCGAAGAGATTGGTAGTGTTGTACATACTGACCATACATCAATTAACGGATTTAAAAGAACACAAACTGTAGTACAAAAAGACAGCTTAGGAAACGTAACAATAGATAAGTCGTGGTAAAAATTAGAAAAGGAGTGATTAATGAATTTAATAATTGAATCAAAACCAATGGAATTAAAGGGGACGGAGGGATTAAATTTTGACCAATTCTCCATCCCTTTTTTCTCCAGTCCCTGAATCGGTCTAAAAGAAAGCTTCATTAAATAATAGGGGTCAGAGAGTAATTGTTACTAATATTAGAGTTAATTGTTCTCTGACCCCTATTATTTTTCTGACTCCTTTAATTTTTGACCACTTGTTTTTACAGGATTAAAGGGGTCGGTGACAAATGAGAATCATTCGCGCACTAGCTTGAAAGAATAAAAGGGGTCGGAGGGATTAAAATTTAACCAATCACACCCTCCGTCCCCTTTTATTTCGTATTGAGGCCCCGTTAAGAAATGTTCGGGGCTTTTTTGAAGGTTAAAACAGATTAAATTTGATGTGTATCAATAACAAAATTAATGGTGGCGCGATACTTTATCAGTAGGCTTTATATTCTTTTTTTGGGGGTGTATGTTATGAATACTGGGGTAACTAGAACATTAAAAGCACTGTCTGCAAGTATTATGCTGACGGTAGGTTTACTTGCACCGAACTTAACTAATGCCGCAGAGGTTATTTCTCTCAGCATGGAGTATCCAAGTCAAGGTGAGATAGTTAAGAAGACTGATGGACTCAAGTTCAAAGGTGATATTAGCGGTTTGGTTGAAGGGAAATCGTATAGGATAGAGATGGTTTTAATTGAAGTGGAAGGTGCGGACTATTCAAATAGAATACGCAATGTATTCACAGTTGAAGATAAGAATCTTGTGCTCCTGACCGATTAGTTTGGCTTGAAAAAATAATTAAAGGGGACGGAGGGATTAAATTTTGACCAATTCTCCATCCCTTTTTTCTCCAGTCCCTGAATCGGTCTAAAAGAAAGCTTCATTAAATAATAGGGGTCAGAGAACAATTAACTCTAATATTAGAAACAATTACTCTCTGACCCCTATTATTTAATGAAGCTTTAATTTTTGACCACTTGTTTTTACAGAATTAAAGGGGTCGGTGACAAATGAGAATCATTCGCGCACTAGCTTGAATTAGAGGGATCGGATCCCTTATCCACTTCTGATT
>JAGLUC010000288.1 GCA_023134955.1 Methylococcales bacterium
TACATGGACGTATTCACGCGTCCTGATAAATCAACAATCTGCATCTTTCAAGTTCGGGATGGGGCGAGTAGATACGATTTGGGGAATAATAAAATTTTGTACATTATGCAAGCACAACGTAAAATCAACAACAATTTTTACTACCCAACAGTACGCAAATACTTCATCTATGTTGTATTGAGTACTATACTCATTGTCGAGAGGGCTTTAGTCCGCAATGTTAAATAGATTACGACTATGAGGTTTCCGTTTATTATGTATTTTAGAAAAACCCAACACTAGCAAAGCAAAATATGAGCACAAAACCAACTTCAGCAAGTAAAACTCCTCCCAAAATGTCAGGTGGATTACCCCTCATAGGCCACATGATTGCATTTGGTAAAAATCCATTTGAATATATGATGACTCTAAGAAATACACTAGGGGAAATTGGTGAATTTCGAATGTTTCATCAACAGATGGTCTTGCTCACAGGGCCTGAGGGTAATGAGGCTTTCTTTCGTGCTCCAGACGATCAACTTGATCAAAATGAAGCCTATAAGGTAATGACACCTATTTTTGGAAAAGGTGTTGTATTTGATGCGCCACCCCATATTAAAGATCAGCAATTAAAAATGCTGATGCCGGTGTTGCGCGACAAACCCATGCGCACATACTCACAAATCATTGTGCAAGAAGTTGAAGAGGCCATCAAGGATTGGGGCGACACAGGCGAAGTTGATTTGTTGGACTTTATGAAACAACTTACTATTTATACTTCAAGTCACTGTTTATTGGGCGATGAGTTCCGCTATGAACTCAATGAAGAATTTTCCAAACTGTATCATGACCTGGAAAAAGGCATGGCACCTATTGCTTTTATTTTTCCTAACTTTCCTATTCCCGTTTTACGCCGCCGCGATAAGGCGCGTGTTCGTTTACAAGAGCTTGTTACAGGCATTATTGAAAAACGCGCACAAAAAACGGAAAAAAGTGATGATGCCTTTCAAATGCTCATTGATACTCGCTATGAAGACGGCAGTCCATTAACACCCAATGAAATTACTGGCATGTTAATTGGGACTATATTTGCCGGTCATCATACTACAGCAGGAACAGCAACCTGGATTGCCTTGGAATTAGCTCGAAACCCTGAATATTATGAAAAAGTACTCGAAGAACTTGATGCTTTATACGGTGAAAATGGGAAGGTAACTTTTGAATCATTGCGTGAAATACCCGTTTTTGAGCGTGTTATAAAAGAAGTATTGCGATTACATCCACCGCTTATTTTTCTAATACGTAAAGTAGCAAAAGACCTACCTTTTAAAGACTACTTAATCAAAGCAGGAAAATATGTTTGTGTATCGCCACGCGTATCACACCGTATCCCTGAAATTTTTCCTAACCCTGAAAAATTTGACCCTGAACGCTTTACAGAAACACGCCAGGAAGATGCAACACCTTTTAGCTGGATAGCTTTTGGTGGCGGTCGTCACAAATGTAGTGGTAATGCTTTTGCCATGTTACAAATAAAAGCTATTTTCAGTATTTTATTACGTCGTTATAAATTTGAATTAGTAGACGCGCCTGAAAGCTATCAGGATAACTACAAAGAAATGGTTGTACAGCCTAACTCTCCTTGTCGCGTTAGATATAGTAAACGTAACATACAAAAATCCACAGCAACTCAAACTACCAAGACAACAGCAAAAGAATCTAGCTCAACAAATACATTTAAGATTACTGTTGATATGGATTTTTGCCAGGGACATGCAAACTGTATGGCAGAAGCCTCTGAAATCTTTAAAGTGGATGATAAGGGGCAATTGACTGTGTTGCAAGACACACCTGGTAACACTCTACTTAAAAAAGCACAAAAGGCAGCAAAATATTGCCCAACAAGTGCAATTAAAATTAAACAAAGCTAAATAATCATCATGACAGAATATCCAAGAGCAGAATTAGAAGAAATGGTAGAACGCTGGCTGGAAGCCAATCGCCAGGCAGAAAAAGACGGTAACTGGCCTAAGCATTTGGGTGCTATGTATACCGAGGATGCAGAGTATCGTTGGAATATCGGTCCAAACGAAGAATTTGTCGCGCATAACCGTAAGGAGATTGAAGAATGGGCACTGGGCGCACAAATGGAAGGCTTTGAGGAATGGAAATATCCTTATCACCGCATTCTTATTGACGAAAAGCAAGGTGAAGTTATTGGTCTATGGGATCAAGTATCTCCAGCAAAACGTGACGATGGTACAGCTTACACTGTTGCAGGAATTGGAGGCTCTTGGTTTCGTTATGGAGGTAATTATCAATGGGAATGGCAACGTGACTTCTTTGACCTGGGTAATACTAAAGCCCTCTTTTTTGAACTAGCTGCCGCAGGAAAACTGGACTCTGCAGTTAAAGAAAAAATAGGTAAATTAGCCAAAGGTCAGCCTTTACCTGGACACCAAAAATTACGCCCAGAGCCTGGCATAATGACTAAAATTAAAGGGTTTTTAATTATGATTCGGATTGCTTTATTTAATAAATAATCAGCTATAATAACCTTAATAAAATTATTGTAACTATTTTGAGAGTTTTTTATGAGTACTGAAGAAAAACAAAAACCAACAAGTCGCCGTGAATTAGTTCGCAGCATGGGACAAAGTGGTAATTATTGGTATGCGATGGAAGAAAGTAAAAACCTTAAAAAAGGTCAATCGCTAGAAGTTATTTTTTGGAAAAGCCCAATTGCTCTCTTTCGTGGTGAAAGCGGTCAAGTCAGCGCCATTGAAAACCGTTGCCCTCACCGCCAACTCCGCTTAACTTCAGGTATTGTTGAAGGAGATGAAATTATTTGTCAATATCATGGCTGGAACTTCGATGGCTGTGGAAAATGTACAGGTATCTCTCACGAGCTTGGCAAAGGCAAAGGGCGAGGTGATTTACCTAATATAAAAATAAACTCTTACCCTGTACAAGAAAAATACGGTTTAATTTGGGTATTCCCTGGCGACCCTGAACTTGCTGAAACCGTTCCAATGCCTGCTATCCCTCAGCTAGACCAGGAAAACCCTTGGGAATTTATTCCCATTGATGTCAAGTTGGAAGCACATTACAGCATGATGCTGGAAAATGTATGTGATTTCAATCATGCTTTTTTACATCGTAAATTTAAGCCTTTTGTCGACCCACACCTAAAAGGCTACTGGCGTGAAGGCGACACAATTACCATGGAGTATGAAACCGACATGAGTCAAAGTAGTGCGGTTAAAACAGCAGGAGAAAAGAAAGGTTCTGGCTTAGAAGATATGACTTTGTGGTATCAATATCCTTATCAAGGTTCAAATACCGCTGATAAATACCTGCATTGGCTATTTATGACACCTATTGATGAAGGTCACACACGTTGTTTCTTTGTCTTCTTACTTGGGCCCTTAGAAATTCCGTTTATCAATATGCCCGTACCTAAGTTTTTACGTAAAACCGTAATTGCTTTAGCGAATAAGTTTTACATTATCCCGTTACTTGCTGAAGATACATATATCCTAGCCGAAGAAATGTTAGGTCAAGAACGCCACCCTAGTATTCAACATTTAGAATTTAACCCAATTGTCGGTGAATTCCAAAAAATGAGTATTGAAAAATGGGAGGAGTATGTACATACCGAAGCTTTGCGTAAGCGAAAACAAAAAGAAAAAAAAGAACGCTACAATTTTATTGGAGCAGGGTTATCAACAAAAGAATTGCAAGCCTATAATAAAATGCTGGATGAAAAAGAAGACGCAGGCTTATGACCACCTTTGTCACCGGGGCAACTGGACATTTAGGGGCTAATTTAGTGCGAAAATTGCTGGAGCGCGGTGAAAAAGTCCGCGTTTTAGTACGTTCTGAAAGTGACAATAGTGCAATTTCAGGGCTAGAAGTAGAGCAAGTTATGGGTGATTTGCGTGATGAAGCATCCATCATTGCTGCCATAAAAGGCTGTGATTATGTCTACCATTTAGCTGCCTTTGTTAGTATTCGTGATGGTGATCGCAAAGAACTCTATGATGTAAATGTCCTGGGTACGCGCTATTTAATGCAAGCTTGCCGAGCAGAAGGTATTAAAAAAGTAGTGCATTGTAGCTCTTTTGGTGCGGTAGGCAATAATCCCAACGGTGCATCTAACGAGCAATGGGCTGTTAGTCCTTATGAAATGACCACCGATTATGAAATATCAAAAACTTTTGCCGAATTAGAAGTCTATAAAGAAATATCACGCGGCTTACCAGCGGTTATCGTTAACCCATCTGGTATTGTAGGTCCATGGGATTTTAAACCATCTCTTCTAGGTCGCACTATTATTGAGTTTGCACAAGGAAAAATGCGTGGTTCAGTAGAAGGGGGGTTTGATTTTGTTCCCGTACAAGATGTAGTGCAAGGGCATTTGCTTGCCATGGAAAAAGGTGTCATTGGTGAGCGTTATTTGCTGACTGGCGAGCAACACACCATCAATGAAACCCTAGAATGGCTGGAAGAATTTACGGGTGTTAAGAAACCTTGGCTAGTTATCCCTACCTTTTTAATGCAGAATATAGCAATAGTAAAAGACTGGATTGAGCGTAAGTTTTTCCCACATGTTTCCCCCCGATTTAATTATCATTCTATTCGCCTGTTAAATTGCGGTAAATATGGAACTCATACTCGCGCAATTAAAGAGCTAGGTTTAAAACCCACGCCTGTTAAAGCAGCTTATCGTGATTCGGTTCAGTGGTTTAGAGAGCATGGTTATTTGGATGGGTGCTGAACCCAAAAATATTATTTATTTCACCATGAATGACATGAAGCACTTGAAGGTATTGTCATATTAACTTCATGCATATTTATTTTAATAGCTCATAAAACAAAGCCTTGTTTTATATTCGCCAGCTTCATAAAGATCAAAAGCTGTGCCTCCTGGATTCCAACAATACGGAATCAATTGTTTTATAACAATGATTGCACAACCATCACTATATTCGATAAATCTCTTTGTTTCTTCCCTTCATTAGTCATTATTAAATCTTACATTGAAAGACAGCAATCGACCCTTGGCAGCCTTATTATCAAAATTATCCAATGACTTCTCACCTGATATAAGCAGTTAGCTATTTTTTTGGCTTTTCACCTCATTTATTGACACCTTTAGGGGGAGCGATATGTTATCCTAATTAAACCGGATAGGATTTCACAGCTTTCTCAAATCCTTGTTTAGGCTATGTTAAGCATTGAAACTAAATACATAATGGAGATATTGTAGAGACAATGACTACAGTGCTGATTCCCAAGGGCGATAAGGCGAGAGAAGCAATCAATGCCTTAAAGGGATATGTCTATCAGATTTATCAATCCGCTCTGGCATGGACCGAACTTGAAACTGAAGAATTTCTATTTCTGGAAGTAGCCGAAGATTATGCAGTTGTTGCTGCTGATGCATTGAGCGCTGTGCAGGTTAAAGCAACTGAACACAGCGTGACAATTAATTCTGACGACATTGTTGCGTCAATTGATAGTTTTGTTGATCTAAGGTTAAAGAACCCCGAGTTCCAAGTCAAGTTGCGTCATCTGACTACCTCAAGGATAGGAAAGGAGAAATCTACAAAACATCGCGTTGGCGATAACCCAACTTTAGAGACATGGAGAAAGTTAGCAAAAACGGGTGATTTACAACCACTTCGAGATATACTCGAAGCATCAAAACTTTCGAAACAAACCAAGAATTACATTCGTGAATTGGATGATACGAATTTTAGGGAGCAGTTTCTAAAACGGATTCACTTTGATTGCGGGGCGCTTGATTCAAAATTTCTGATACCTCAGTTAAAAACTAAGCTTTCAGCTCTGCTAACGGATCGCGGAGGCCTCTATTCGCAAGTAGACGGTTGCCTTAGCAACATAGTCATAATGCTTTTGAGCAAGGCTACACAAAAAGAACAGCGTTTTGTCGATAGAAGTGCACTAGAAGAATTGCTCGATAAAGCAGCTCAAATCTCTGTTAATCGAGCTCAATTTGACGCGCAAAACCTGCTACTTACCACTTTACTTGCGTCGGCTACTCCAGCTACCAGTCTCCTATCCAAAAGGCTTGCAGAACCAAGTCTAATTAATGAAGTGCCATTGCCTAGTGCAATAGCGAATCGCACAAATCAAATAAATGCTATCGTGTCCTCAGTAACACAATACGGAGTTAGCTGGGTTTTTGGTGCTGCAGGCGTTGGAAAGACCATTGGGGCTAAAATGGCCGCTCTGCAAATAGGTGACAATTGGGCCAGTATTAACTTAAGAGGGCTCAACGAAGAGCAAGTAACTGCGATGCTACTTGATACCATTGATTGGCTAACTGAACAATCGATTACCGGTTTACTTATCGATGACTTTGAATGCCAGTTCGAACCGCTAATCAATGAAAAACTATTGCTATTGAAATCAGTATGCGATAGGACAGACTTACTTCTTCTGTTTACATCTCCTAGATCACCAAGTTCTGACTTTCTCTTTTGTGCCAATCTTCCGCCAACAATTGGGCAAAAATTTGCTGAATTCACTGAAAATGACATACAAGAGATTCTGACTGGTTTGGGTGTGCAGAATGCAAATTGGGTTAAATACATTCACGTCATATCAGGTGGCGGACACCCTCAACTTGCTATCGCTGCAATCCAAACCATGCAGAATAATGGTTGGGATACAAGTGAATTTATAACCTTTAACTCCTTATTAGATGGCAACCCTGCTATTGAGCAAATTCGCGTACGCTCAAGAGAAAGACTTCTGAATGAATTGCCAGAAGGTGGTCGGAGATTACTCGAACGGCTATCACTTAAGTCTGGTAGTTTTAGACGGGGTTTTGTTCTCGATATGGCGCAAATTTCACCAGTTGTGCCAGATGGCGGGATAGTCTTCGACCGCTTGATTGGCTCCTGGGTGGATCAACACGAGAGAGACCGGTTCGCTTTATCCCCGCTATTGTCAAATTTAGCAAATAACACTTTAACTGACAACCAAAAGCAAAAAGTAAACTTTGAAATTGCAAATTCTATTCTCAAAGAGAAATCACTAAGTCCCATCCAAGCAAACTCAGCACTTATTGCTGCCTTATCAGGAAAAAACGTTCAAGTTATTACCAGTTTGTGTTTGTCTGTACTTGGTGCAGGTCAGAGTGTTAGAGAAATGCTTTCATCTCACTTCTTTTTATTTACGTTTATGGGAACTGATCGGTTCGCTTATGAAGATGACCCTGTAGTGAGCCAAATGTTTCGGGGTGCACAGCTACTTTTGCTTTCCCACGTAGAGGAAAATAGAGGGAAGTTCTCGGAAGTACTTAAGTGCTTCGAAGCAGAAACTGACCGCGTCGAAAATATGGCAGGGAGAAATATGCTTACACTTGCCGTGTATGGGAAATTACTGTCTACAACATCAAAGTTTGGAGCAATTCCAAATTTCTGGGATTTAATTTACAAATTCAATGTGCTGCTTGAAAGTCAAAACGAATATCTCCCAGATCATTTATCGAACGAAACTATTCAAGATGAAATAAATGGTGTTCCGATATTGGGTTTTATGTTTTTAAATCAAACACAACAAATTAAACAGATTGCTGAATTACTTTCGGTTTTTGAATTCCTTAATTCATGTAGCCAAAAACTTCGTCAAAAATTGTTGAAGCCCTTTAACAAACAAGAGTTTGAAGTGGATATGTTGGTCATGGGTGCCTGGTTGAGAGAGGACGAAGCAAAAACAATCGATGTTCCCATACATTCTGTCATTTTTGCCAGATTGGAAGAATATGCCAAATCGTGGCCTCACAATAATCTATCAGTAAGCTGCAGAAAATTCCGCGCGATCATTTTTGACGAATATGGCAACGACAAAGATCAAGCACTCGCGATTCTTGATGAAGGATTGACGCTTTACGGTGAAACTAATTCGGAACTTGTGCGAGCAAAAGCCAAGGTTCACTATCGAGCGGCAGACCATCAAGATAGTCTAGAGTTGTCGAAGATATTAATTGAAGAGGATGCACCGCTTAGCAAAACTGAGAAAGCTTTTCTTGGTCGTGAAGCAGCTATAAGTGCCGAGACTCAAGGCGACTTTGAAACAGCGAGAAGCTATTACCTTTATGGTAGTCACGCTGCCAAAAAATGTAGTATCCCTGATATGGTACCTATGTGGGTTGGGTTAATGGCTGATGCAGCGTTAGCTAGTTGGCACTCCGGTGACCGTGAAACATGCCTATGCGATTTCATGACAGTTCTCCAAGAGCTCAAAAATATCGATCCAAAAAGTTCATTACGTGCCGCTCATTGCCACGCTGTATGTCGCCACGTCTTATTGTGGCTTGATCAAGATGTAACTGGTGAAAAACGCCTTCTTGAAGATGGCGAGGAGACGAAAAAGTATCCTGGTATCGTAAGCAATCCGGAACCCCATTCGGAAATTGGAAAGCGATACCTCACTCCAATCGAAATGGCTTGGTATATGCTGGCTATTGTAGAGAACCACAGTTGCTTAGATGTTGGAATAACTCAGAATTTGACATCATTTTTGCCAAAGGGACCAGTATTAGAAGGTGAGCTGATATTAACATCATCCAAGATGAGAAAAGCTTTCACATTACTCGATACCGAACTATTCATTACTGCATTAAGAGAAACTATCGCAGAGTTGATATACGCTCAAGGACGAGGTGGAAACAAAAACAACTTTGATATTCATAATGTAACTTATGGATTCATTCCTATTCCAACGCTGGATCAGCAAGATGGTTTTACAAATCTAACTGAGACCTTTGTATTATGTTTTTGTTCTAGTTGTATTTTTTCAAAAAATATTGCGTCCTTCGATCAAGTAGTTAAACCCTTAGGGGGAGCGCAAGGTTTCAAAATTCGAACCGAATTGTTGAGTTCATTGAAAGGAGACGGCCCAACCATAGACTTCAACACTTCTATAGCGGAGCTATTGGTTATTCACCGTCGCGAAATTGAAAACAAGGTCACAGCATCACCAGAACATGTTTTCCTATTGGTATTCAAAATACTTCAAATTGCAGGACAAACGAATAATCTTCGTTTAATAGCTAAACCAGCTTTCGTTTGGTTAAGTGCAAAATGGGCTTGTATTTTGAATCAGCAGCGTTTTTTACTCAGGACTCCTTCCTTCTATGAAAATGATATTACTCAAGCATGCAATGCAGAAGATAGTTCATACCTAGAAAAAGTAATTAACTTATTGCAAGTAACACTCCCAACATTAGGAATTAGGAATCAAAGTGAGTTTAACCAAAAATTAAATGATTTACAAAAGACGCAACATTGAAAGACAGCTTTCTGTACCGCAGCGGCCATACGCTAAAATCTTTGAATGTCGCAAAATGGCTGTAAAAAGACATACAAGTGAAAAATTATAAAATAACTTCAAACAATAATATTTAATTTTAATGTCTAAGAGATTCTGTTTGCTGTGGAGTGTATTTCATGCGTTTTTGATCAACACCTTATATGTGTACCTAGGGTGCATTTCATGCACCTTATAATAAAATCAGAGCACAATCCTTTTCTTGCTGAATGCTGGCAGTACGATCAAGGTGAAAAAAAGACCAGGGTCAGGTCTTTCCTTGCCACATTGCTGATGGAGTAAGGATCCTGGGTCACAAATGCATTTGTTTCGTTATGGCCTTTTTTCAGGATCTTGCCTATTATCAAAAACTGAATGTACCACGATTTCAGTATCTTCAACTGTATAGAATACAGTAAATGGAAAACGTCTGATTATGCATCCTCTAAATATGAAGTAATAGGTTTTATACATTTCTGGATTCCCTAATATCGATTTCACTGCACCTTCTACACAATCCAAAAAATCAAATCCTAATCCTCTCCTTTGTCTTTCATACCATGCAAAGGCAAACTCCACATTATCCTTTGCTCTGTCCGTGTAACTCAGTTTCATTTGTATTTTTCACGCAGACCTTTGTGGACGTCATCCCAATTATGGAGATCTAGCTTTCCTTCTTTATATTCTTTGTATCTTCTATCGAGCTCTTGTTTTTGCCACATTGGCATAGGAATTTTTGAATTGTTAGCAGCAATAGAATCCCATATCTCTTCAACAAGAAGAAGTTTTTCAGATAATCCCAATTTGCTAACTTCATTTCTTATTTGTTCTGGTTTCATTCGATAACCTCAATTTGTACTAATTAAATATGTGTCATTTGTTTCATGCCATAGCAAGTTATTATCTAATATCTGACTACCTTACACTCTAACACCAATTTTTTTGCCAAGAGATAATTCTTAAAGCCTATTATTCTAAACGGGATAACATGTATTTTAAGCATGATAATCAGATACGGATAACATTCAGCAGTCCAATTTCCGACCTGAAAACATATCTAATACCAAAATTCATCTGAAAATAATTTTCTTTAAATCTTTGTGGGTTTTATTACTCGCCCTTAGAAGATAAAATAAACTTACATAGATGATACCTTGACTGTTTGTGGCGAGGAGTTTCATTGATCAAAACCATGGGCATTACAGAAATGTCAGAGCACAATCTTTTTCTTGCTGAATGCTGGCAGTACGATCAAGGTACAAATTAATGTAAACGAAATACCAATGGCCAGTAACATGCCCATGCTGGCAATTCCATTGTGGTTGGTAAATGCCAGGCTGGTAAAGCTGAGCAGCGTGGTCAGTGAGCTGAAGAAAACGCCTCTTGCGGTACTGGTTTGCAATAGATGTTCACCTGCTTTTAGACCTGATTCAAGTCGGTGCATGATATGAATTCCACTGTCAACGCCCATTCCCATTAACAGGGGTAAGGCAATAATATTGGCAAAATTAAACGGGTTATTTAATAACACATTAGTGGCTGCCGTGAGCAATCCAGCAAGCAATAATGGCCAGATTACCAGCAGAGTATTGCGAAAATTTCTGAGAATAATAAGCAAGATCAGAAAAATAACTATTATGGCTGTAGAAAATGCCTGGACAAATACCTTTGAAATAACTACGCCAGAAGCCAGGTCAGAAACAGGGATGCCAGTGACAGAGTTATCAACATTTTTTACTTCTTTAGCAAATTCAGTCAAGTTTTTAGCTATATTGAGATCATATTTTGGCTCAATGACTATTTTATAAATACCATCTGGACTGAGCCAGTTTTTACTTATATAGCTTGGAATATCTTTTAAAGTAAAAGGATAGGCTCCCAGGCTGCTATTTAATTGTTGCATGGTATAGGGAAATAGCCCTAGGATGCTGTTATCCAGTTGCTGGTAAACTGATCCAGGTGTTTCCGAGGCATCTGCAAAAGCAATAAAATCCGTAATATGTTGCTGTAGTTTTTGCAATTGCTTGGGAGATGCTTTGCCAGTAGGGTCTTTCAATGCTGTATTGATGTTGGTTTGCAAATCTAGCAAACCCTGACGGGAATCTGCTTGCTCCAGAGGACGGTTAAAGTGATCTAAATCTGTACTCAGGATCAAGCTTAAATCATCAATAATTTCCAGTTTATTATCTTGGTTTTCTGCAACAAAACTGTTTAACAAGATAGTTTTGTTGACTGTAGGTAATTGTTCGATTTTGCTTGCTAGGTCTTCTGCATTTTTAAGTGAATCACTTAATGCAATCAGGGCAAATGGCGAGTCCGCCTTTGAATGCAATAGATCTTTAAAAGTAACGACAGATTCACTGTTAGGGTCTCTAAG
>JAGLUC010000289.1 GCA_023134955.1 Methylococcales bacterium
ACCATACAGGTATTCCAGACAGCAGGTGAGCCACCTAATAAAGGTAACAGTAATTTACCAAAAAGAGGTTGCAGCACAAACATTAATGTCGCACTGATGAATAAAGTACCTGCAAATAAAAAAATGAGAGATAAATTTCGATCGGATGACTGATTAGGCATTAGGTTTATGGGTTAGGACTAGTATTTACTTTATAAACCATATCATAAAGCATTTTGCTTGTTTTAGCTGAATGCAAGATAGATTTGCGAGTTTATTAATAGCTATTTATATTGGAGAAGACTGTAAATTGAAAGAAAGTTGTTTTTAAGGGTATAATGCTTTGCTCTAAGGGTTTTAAGAACGTTTAATATGCAGACTACAATGCTTAAAGCAAAGCTACATCGAGCAACTGTAACTCATTCTGAACTGGGTTATGAGGGGTCTTGTGCGATAGATGGCAAGATTCTTGATTTCGCAGGAATTAGAGAATACGAGCAAATTCAAATTTATAATATAAATACGGGTGGGCGCTTTACTACTTATGCCATACGTGCTGAAGAAGGCTCAAATGTTTTTTCTGTCAATGGTGCAGCAGCCCGTCTTGCTTGTGAAGGTGATTTAATTATTATTTGTGCATTTGCTACTTTTAGTGAAAAAGAATTAAAAAGCTATAAACCTACTTTGGTTTATTTTAATGAAAAAAATGAGATTACTCATTCCAGTCACTCCATCCCCATTCAAGCAGCATAATTAAGCACAAGTTGCTTGATTGTAACTGTCGCTTGATCTGTGTACCCTGCTTCTCATGCGAATAAATTTAATTTCAGTAGGAAATAAAATGCCTGGCTGGGTTCAGCAGGGCTACGATGAATATGCCAAGCGGATGCCGAAAGAGTGTAAATTACTGGTAAAAGAAATTGTGCCAGGAAAACGCGGTAAAAATAGCGATATTGCCAGGATTGTACGTGATGAAGGTGATCGGATGATCAGTGCCATTCCTCCAAAAACACATGTGGTTACCTTGGATATTCCAGGTAAACCCTGGACAACCCCAGAGCTTTCTATTGCTATGAAACGATGGATGGAAAGTGGACAAGATGTTGCTCTTATGGTGGGTGGGCCGGAAGGCTTGTCTGATTCTGTTAGGGACTTAGCCAGAGAATCATGGAGTTTATCTAAGCTTACTTTTCCTCATCCATTAGTGAGGATTCTTGTGGCTGAGCAACTTTATAGAGCCTGGAGTATTTTAAATAATCACCCCTATCACCGATGAATGAACAACTGATTCTGGCCTCAGCATCCCCTCGGCGTAAGGAATTATTAGATCAAATTGGTGTCAGTTATATTGTCCATACCGTTGATGTTGATGAAACACCCAAGGTGGGTGAGTTTGCTATTGATTATGTTGTTCGGATCGCAGCAGAAAAATCTGCAGTTTGCCTTAATGAACTTCATGGAACATTACCCATCTTAGCTGCTGATACAAGTGTTGTTATTGATGGACATATCTTAGGAAAACCGAGAGATAAGGCTGATGCTTTGTCGATGTTAAAGCAGCTTTCTGGCAAAACGCACACTGTTTATAGTGCGGTTTCTCTTAGATGTAAAGGTTCATCATCAGAGTTTCAGCATTTTCAGGTTTTAAGTAAAACTGAAGTACAATTTAGACAAATTACAACAAAAGAAATGCACAATTATTGGGCAACAGGTGAACCACAAGGTAAAGCAGGTGGCTATGCCATACAGGGGTTGGCAAGTATTTTTGTTGAGTCAATTACAGGCAGTTTTTCCGGTGTTGTTGGCTTGCCATTATTTGAAACTGCTCAACTGTTATTCAAACAGGGAATAAATATATTACATGAGTGAAGAAATTTTAATTAATGTTACCCCACCCGAAACACGTGTTGCCGTTATTGAAAACGGGGTGTTACAAGAGTTGATTATAGAGCGCGAACAGCAAAAAGGGCTGGTTGGTAATATTTATAAAGGTGAAGTTTGCCGAGTGTTGCCTGGTATGCAAGCTGCTTTTGTTGATGTTGGGCTTGAACGTGCGGCTTTCCTTCATCTTTCTGATTTTAGTAATAAAGAGTTGATGAAAAAAGGCTCTGAACAGATTGAGCATTACTTACGTGAAGGTCAAGCATTAGTGGTCCAAGTTACCAAAGATCCGTTAGGAACAAAAGGCGCGCGGTTAACCACAGAAATCTCCATCCCTTCCCGATTTCAGGTTTACATGCCTTTTGCCAATAATTCCGGCATTTCTCAACGTATTGAATCTGAACAAGAACGGACTCGATTGAGGAAATGTATAGAACAATTCCAGGAGAAAAATGAGGGCGGTGGTTTCATTGCCAGAACAGCTGCTGAATGTGTAGAAGAGCCAGTGTTATTTTCAGATATGACTTTTTTGATGAAATTATGGGAAGCTATTTCAGATAAAATCAGTACTGCCAAAGTTAAGACATTAATCCATGAAGACTTATCGCTGAGCACCCGAACTTTACGTGATTTATATAATGATAATATCGAACGGATTAGAGTTGATTCGCAAGAGACTTATCAGAAATTAATTGAATTTGCCAATATTTTTGTGCCAGATGTTGTCCCCGTTATTGAACATTACACCGGAGAATGCCCGGTTTTTGATATTTATAATGTAGAAGATGAAATTACCCGTGCTTTAGACCGGAAAGTAGTGTTGAAATCTGGTGGACATCTAGTCTTTGATCAGACTGAAGCCATGACAACGATAGATGTTAATACAGGTAGTTATGTTGGGGGGCGAAATTTAGAAGAAACTATTTTTAAGACCAATTTAGAAGCAGCTCAAACCATTTCCAGACAACTCAGGTTGCGTAATTTAGGTGGCATTATTATTATTGATTTCATCGACATGCAAGGACAGTATCATAAACAACAAGTACTGGATGCACTGCAACGCAACCTGGATAAAGATTATGCTAAAAATAAAATAACGGAAGTTTCTGCTTTAGGTTTAGTCGAAATGACCCGAAAAAGAACTCGGGAAAGCTTGGAGCATATTCTTTGTGAGCCTTGCTGTGCTTGTGGCGGACGAGGTGTTTTAAAAACAGCAGAGTCTATGTGTTTGGAAATATTTAGAGAAATAATTCGAGAAGTTAGATTATACAATGTCCAGGAACTATTAGTGCTTGCTTCAAATGAGGTGGTGGAAATGTTGCTGGATGAAGAGGCGGGTATGTTAGCTGAGTTAGAATTATTTTTAAGTGTCAGTATCAAGTTTAGGGCTGAAGCAGAATATAATCAGGAACAGTATGATGTGGTGCTGTTGTAGAGCTCATTATGTTCCATAGAAATTATTAAAACATGGTGGTTCATAAAATAAAGCGAGTAACATCGCATCTTTCACTCTGGTTGCTAATTCTATTAGCCATTGGGTTAAGTTCAGTGCGACTTTTTTTTCTAGGCATTGATGACTACAAAACGGATTTAGAAAATACAATTCTTGAATTAACCACGATTCCTATAGAAATTGGCGCATTGCGAGCGAATATGCGTGGTTTTAATCCTGAAATTATTTTAAAAGATATTAAAGTCCTGGCAACTGATGGTCAAAAAAAACCACCCATCAAGTTAGATGAAGTGCGTCTAGGCATCGACTTGATGCAGTTAATCTTATCTCGTCAAATTTTACCCTCCTGCTGGCTGACTTTAATCGGTGCCAAACTTTCCATTGTTCGTAAAGAAGATGGCAGCCTTTCTGTTGTCGGCTTAAACTCAAGTGATTCAGAGCAGCCTTTGTGGTTATTAAAGGGGGGTCGCTATGAAGTATTAAAAAGCGATATTACCTGGTTAGATAAACAACGGCATGGGGTGACACTCAGCTTTAATCAAGTTGATATGTTGATTAAAAATGATTTTGAGACACAGTTACATGAGCTGCACTTAATTAGTCAGTTACCTGAAAAATATGGTGAAAAATTAAGAGTTTCCATGGAAATTGAAGGTAATTTTTTTGAACCAGATAATTTAAGTGGCACCCTATATATTGAAGGTACTAATGTTAATTTAGCCAATCTTCTAGCTGGAGATATGCCTTTTGATATAAAAATAAACACTGGAGAAGGGAGTTTTAAAACATGGAGCCAGTGGCATAACTCTAAACTATCTACATTGGCTGGAACGGTACAGGCTAAAAAAATTATTCTAAAGAAACCAAATAATAAACTACATATTCAGCAAATAGAAACAGCTTTCAATTGGGCTAATACAGAACAGGGATGGCAATTTGGCGTGTCCAATTTTTTGCTAAAAACAGAAAAACAATTGTGGCCTTTAGCGGAATTTAATATTTCCGTTAATGAACAACAACAACGGTTTGCAGCCTCAGTTACTCAGTTAGATTTAAAAGAACTCACAGAGTTAGCTCGTTTTTTCACCCCACTAAGGGATAAAACCCATAAACTTGTTACCAAATTAGGACTTAAAGGGATGTTAAAGGACTTTTCTGGTTATATTGATATAAAAAAAGCTCGGTATGGTCTAAATGGCACGTTTGAAAAAATCTATGCTAATGCCTACGCAGGTCTGCCAAAACTTGATAATTTAACAGGCGATATTAGAGGAACTAATGAATTTGGAATGATTGGATTAGACACAAAAGAGGGAGCTTTGTTTTTTTCTAAGCTATATGAAAAGCCTTTTACAATTGATCGTTTAAAAGGTCTGGTTGTCTGGCATCAACTGGTCGATAAATGGTTAATGTTTTCAGATAGTCTTATTTTAGATTTAAAAGATATTCAAACCGAGACCAAGGTTGCTTTGGTCATTCCTAAAAATAATGACTCGGTTTTTATTGATTTACAAACCTCTTTCGGAAATGCTCAAGACATGAGCAAAGCATCTAAATACTATCCTGTTAAAACCATGGATAAAGGTGTACTTAATTGGTTGGAGCAAGCGTTTGTTTCTGGAAAAATAGAACAAGGTAATGCGTTAATTTATGGATATTTAGACCAATTTCCTTTTGCTGATGGGCAGGGGGTGTTTGAGGTGTTTTTTAATGTCGCAGATGTTGAATTGAAATACGCCCCAGGCTGGCCGAATTTTAAAAATATGACAGCAGATATTTTATTTTTAAAAGATAGTTTATCCATTGATATTGTAAATGCTGAAGTTAAAGGTATGGCTCTTAAACAAACAGTTGTTGAAATACCTTCCTTTAAAAAGAGTGAACACTTATTAGTAACAGGTAAAACAGAAGGAAGCATTGTTGATAGTTTAGCTTATTTGCAGCAAACCCCCTTACATGCTCCTATTGATAGTTTATTAGATGTGATTACACCTAAAGGATTAACCAAGGTCGAGCTGGATTTAAAAATTGCTCTAAAGGAAAATGGAGTGACAAAAGTCAATGCACGAGCAGATTTTAATGATGCAGCATTTAAGCTTAAATCAGCCGATTTAGATATTTTAAATGTACAGGGGCATTTAAACTTTTCAGAAAAAGGTCTGTTTAGTGATGATCTTAAGGCTAAAACATTGGGTTTTCCCGTAGCAATTAACATTAATAGTGATAAAGAACAGACAATTATTAATGTGGATGGGAAAACAGATGTTTTACAATTAAAGCAACAATTTGGGTTATTGGGAGCAGAAATTTTAGCTGATAAATGGATGCAAGGTTCGGCTGCTTATCAGCTAAAACTTGCGTTACCTAAAAAAACAACTGAAGCAGAAATATTAGAAATTAAAACAGATTTACAGGGAATGGCTATTAATTTACCTGGTCTGCTTGCTAAGTCAGCCGAACAAAAAAAACCATTGTCAGTGCAATGGATATTTAATCAGGCAGAGTTTTTGCCTTTGAGGATAAATTATAATGATACCTTAACAGCCTCAATAAATATTAATAAACAGCAGTCAAAGATACATTCGGCTTCTGTTGTCTATGGAGAGGGTGAGGTGGTCGCACCATTACAAGAAGGAATAGATCTGCTTATTAATCAAGAGATTTTTAATATTGATGAATGGTTAACTCTTATAAATGCTGATCAGAATAAAGAACATAAAGCCAAATTTACCTTTAATAAAGTCACCTTAAACACTCGGAAATTGTTATGGAATAACAAGGATTATGGGGTGTTTGACATAACTGCCCGTCGCGTTAATCAACAGTGGGAAGGTAATCTTGCATGTGCAGCCGCAAGTGGCTCATTTGTCATTCCCTTGACTGAAACAAAAACAGATAAAATAACATTAAAAATGAGCGCATTAAATCTTTCAGAGTTAATGCAATCAGGAGAGCAGAGTAACGATTTAAATATAGATACGTTCCCAATGTTTAAGCTATCGAGCGAGCAGCTATGGTGGAAAGGTGAAAATCTAGGTCAATTAGAAATTGAGACTTCACGCTTATTCGATGGCATCCAATTTAAACCCCTCAATATTACAGCTAATAATTATAAAATTGCTTTACAAGCTAACTGGTTAAAAATACCGACGGGCAGCATGACAGAGATAACGGGAAATATGCAGGCAGATGATGTAGGCGATTTTTTATCTAAAGCAGGTATTACCAATGACTTAAAAGAAAGCCGTGCGCAAGTAGACTATTTTGGGATATGGGCTGGCTCTCCATTTAAGGTCACTATGAAAAACATAGATGCGGATATGGATATTGAATTTAAAGATGGACGTATCTCCAGTATTAACCCTGGGTTTGGTCGAGTTTTAGGTCTTCTGGCAGTAGAGCAGTGGATCAAAAGGCTAAGTTTTAATTTTAGTGACATGTATAAAGAGGGGCTTAGTTTTAATAGTATTACCGGGCATTTTAAAATAAAAGAGGGAAAAGCAATAACTAAGAGCTTACAAGTTGATGCAGTACCTGCAAAAATCTTCATTAATGGAGAAGCGGATTTATTGCTTAAAGAGTTTGATTTAGATATTTCTGTTATACCAAAAAGTTCTGGGGCTGTACCTATTATTGGTACAATTGTCAGTGGAATTGCAAAAGCAGTTACTTTGGCAGTTACCGATGATTATAAGGAGGGCTATTTTTTTGGTTCAAAATATAAAGTAACCGGGGCATGGGATAATGTTGAAGTAAACTCTTTGCATGAACAAGATGGTGTGTTGACGAAAACCTGGGTAGACTTGTTTGGAAATAAATAAATCCACATATTATTAATCGTTCCAAAAGTTTTCACAGTAATGAAAAAGTAGCCCGTATAAAGTTTACGTAATACGGGAAACCGATGACTCGAAATCCCGTATTACACTTCGTTTCATACGGGCTACAATATGTGTTAATAAAAGAGCATCAAAATACCCTGCCAGAACTTTTGGGACGATTAATATATTTAAATGAGAGAACATATGACTAAGTGTGCTGCCATACAAATGGCATCAAGTCCAAATGTAGCTTCTAATTTGCTGGAAGCAGGGAAATTAATTGCCGAGGCAGCTAAAGATGGAGCCAAGTTAATTGCTTTACCAGAAAATTTTGCCTTAATGGGAGTGCATGAGCTTGATAAAGTTAAAGTTCGAGAGCCGGATGGAGAAGGTATCATTCAGACCTTTTTATCTGAAACAGCAAAAAAACATGGTATTTGGTTGGTAGGTGGCACAGTGCCATTAGTAGCTGATAACGATAATAAAGTAAGAGCCGCTTGTCTTATTTATAATGAAAAAGGTGAGCGTGTTGCTCGATATGACAAAGTTCATTTGTTTGATGTCAGTGTGCCAGACACTGATGAAGAATATAGGGAGTCAGATTCTATTGAAAATGGTGATTTTCCATTAGTGATTGACACGCCTTTTGGCAAGTTAGGCATTGCGGTATGTTACGATTTAAGATTCCCTGAATTCTTCCGTAACATGCTTGAACAAGGGGTGGAAATTGTTATAGTCCCTTCGGCATTTACCGCAGAAACGGGAGCAGCTCATTGGGAAGTATTATTAAGAGCAAGAGCTATTGAAAACCTATGCTATATCATTGCACCTAACCAGGGTGGCTTTCA
>JAGLUC010000029.1 GCA_023134955.1 Methylococcales bacterium
CTATACCTTGATTTGTAACTGATTCAGAAAAAAAATGAATATCACCTTGCCGGTTTTCTTGAACAAATGCCAATAAATTAAGTAAAGTACTTTTTCCACAACCATTAGGACCAATTAAAGCTGTCACTTTATTAGATTGAATCGTTAATTCATCAATTGATAAAGCTAATGCTTTGTCATAGGTGTATCTAATATTTCTAAGTTGGTAGGCAGTTGTCATTATTTATACTTTACGATGATATTGTAATAATTGACGAAATTCTAAAGGGTCTTTTTGCAATGTTAACTCACCCTCTTTTGTATTGATTTGATGTTCTAGCCTTGATAACCAAAACCGTAATGCGGTTAGCCTAAGAAAAATGGGTAAATGCTTTATTTCATCCTCACTCATTACTCTAACGCTGTTGTATCCTGATAATAGTGCCTGAAACTGTTGCTGATTAATCTTGGCTTTTTCTACACACCAATCATTACATGTTACAGCTATATCAAACAAAAAAGTATCATGACAGGCATTATAAAAATCAACAATCCCACTCACTTTTCCTTGCTCAAACAGTACATTATCTTTAAATAAATCAGCATGAATTATGCCTTTAGGTAAATCTGGTAATGAATAAGCTGTTTGAAATGCCAATTCACTGTCAATTAATTTAATATCATCATTACTTAAATACAATTTAATAGCTTGATAAACCGATTTACATCCCTTTATATTTTTTACATTTTGCTGATAAAAGTCACTATTTTTAGTTAAAAAGTGCAATTTAGCCAAATAAATACCAATTTCACTGCATTGTTTATTGTCAGGGTTTTCTACAGATGTGCCTGGTAAACAATTAAAGATAACAGCTGGTTTTTGTTTTAATTGATTTAAAAGGTCGCCCTTCTTATTAACTTGAGGCTGTGGAACAGGTAATTTTTTTTGCGACAGCTGTTTTAATAAATTTAAAAAATCGGGAAGTTCTTTATCTGTTAACGATTCAAAAATCGTTAAAATAAATTCACCCTCTGTGGTTTTAATCCGATAATTTGTATTTTCAATGCCTGCTTCAATCCCCGAAAAGCTCACTAAATAACCTAAAGAATAGCCGGCTAAAAAATCTTCTAATGGCTGTTGTTTAATGCTGGTATAAACGGACATGTGGGATAAAAACCTTAGCAAATTACTCAGCGAGCAATTATAACTTACGATATCGATTGTCTGGATAAAAACATCCTCAACACTATATACTGACAATTAAATTGTAGCTTTAGAATACCCGTAAAGTAATGACTAAACCTATCCAAAACTTTAACGCCATCAATACTGATTTATTAAAAGGCATCAACCTTATTGAAGCCAGTGCAGGTACAGGGAAAACTTATACTATTGCCATGTTGGTCTTACGCTTTGTAGTTGAGCAGAGTGTAGATATTAAACAAATCTTAGTAGTCACTTTTACCAAGGCTGCCACGGAAGAGTTAAAAGATAGAATTCGTAGCCGATTAGTGGATGCGAGACAAACTATTAATGGCAATAGCCCTTCTGATGATAATACCCTAAGCGACTGGTTAAATGGTTTATCGGTTCCTTCTGAATTAATTATTCAGCGTATCAACCATGCTTTGTTAGATATTGACCAGGCGGGTATTTTTACCATTCATGGCTTTTGTCAGCGTATTCTTGCAGAACATGCTTTAGAAAGCGGGCAGTTATTTGATTCTGAATTAACGGGTGATATAAGCACCATTAAACAAGCTTGTTCTGATGATTTTTGGCGCAAAAACATTTATCTACGTTCCGCTTGGGAAGCCTCTATCCTCACAGCTCAGTATCAAACTCCCGATCAATTAATGGCTAGTGTGGGTTTTATAGACCCTACTCTTACTGTTCTCCCTGATTTTGAGGATTTAGATCAAAATATCTCTCATTTAAAAAACTTAATTGAGTCCCACAAGGCTGATATTATTTCATCCTTACAACTGATTCATCATGCACTAGAAGAGGGGAAATTTACCCCTGCTTTTAATGACAATTTTAACATCCTACAGCCTACCATCATTGCCTGGCTTAGTAATGAAAATACCATTCCAGCAGATTTTTCCAGCTTAACAGCGCAGGGTTTATTAGCAGGATTAAATGGTCATAAATTTAGAAAAAGTAGTGCTAATCCACTATCTAGTGCGGAACAAAAACAGGTTTATCTTAATAGCCTGGAGATTAATCTAACTGCTTTTGATCTACTGGATTCAGCTATTAGCCATATAAGCCTGGTTTTTCGTCGTTCATTATTGCAAACCTTGCAAGTCGATATTAATAAAAGATTACAACAACTCAACGTATTATCTTTTGATGATTTAATTACCCGCCTTGCTGATGCTTTACAAGATGAAAAAGGTTTAATCTTATGCCAGGAAATTCAACAGCGTTTTCAAGTAGCTTTAATTGATGAATTTCAAGATACTGATAAAAGCCAGTGGCTTATTTTCTCCACTCTTTTCAATACCCCGGAACATGCTTTATATTTAATCGGCGACCCTAAACAAGCCATTTATAAATTTAGAGGTGCAGATATACACTCTTATTTTTCTGCTAAAGAATTAGCCCATCATCAATTTAGCTTAGGTTTTAACTGGCGCTCCCATCCACAATTAGTTGAAGGGGTTAATACTTTATTTAGTTCAGACAATCCATTTTTATCAGATCACCTTCAGTTTAATCCAGTTTCCGCTGCACTATCCTCTGAAAAAGGTGAACTAACAGTAAACAATCAAGCCTTACCCCCTATTGTTTTATGGCAATTGGATAAAGGTGAAAAAGATTTTTGGACATCGGGAAAAGCAAGCACTGAAATACTATCAGCTGTTACTAATGAAATTTTAGACTTACTGTTAAACGACTTTACTATTAAAGAAGACTCAGTTCGACCTAAAGACATAGCTATTTTAGTCAGAACCAATCCACAGGCTAAAGACTTTCAACTAGCCTTGAATAATGTGGGTATTACCGCCGTTATTAATAGTAAAGAGTCTGTTTTCTCATCCCAGGAAGCGATTGATCTTAATATTTTATTACAGGCCATTTCACAACCAGGCAACAACACCCTACTTAAACAAGCATTAACATTGAGTTGGTTTAAGCTGGATGGACAACAATTATTCAAAACATTGAACGACGAATTAGCCATGGATGCTTACTTCTCTCGTTTTTTAGACTATCAACAAAGCTGGCAAAAAAATGGGCTAATGGCAATGATGCAATTAGTCTTGGCTAATGAAAATATCTTACCTCATTTATCATCCGATAAATTGGCAGAAAGACGCATCACCAATTTAAAACACTGTATAGAACTAATTCAACAAGCTGTCATTGATGAACATTTAGGTATTAATAAAACCTTAGACTGCTTACATAACAATATTCAACTGGCAATGGCAGGAAGTCCCGTTTCAGATGACCAGCAACTACGCCTGGAAAGTGATGATGATGCGGTTAAAATAATTACTATGCACAGTTCTAAAGGACTAGAATTTCCTATTATTTTTTGTCCCTTTTTATGGCAACGGGGCGATAGATTAAATAAAGAAAAATCACTGATAAAGTGTCATTCAAAAGGTGAAATGATTGTTGATATTGGTTCTGAGCAATTTGAACAACATCGCCAACAAGCTTTAGATGAAGAATTACAAGAAGACCTACGGGTATTTTATGTAGCAGTCACTCGGGCAAAATATCGTTGTTACATTAATTGGGCTGACGTGCGTAGTGCAAAAGCAAAACCAAATATTTCAGCAATGGCAAGTTTGCTAGGTTTTTCCACTGATGACTTTTTACAACAACAAAATAAATTACAACAATTTAGTCAGAATCAGGCTAGCTGTTTTGAATATCGTTTGTTAGAAACAGATCAAAAAATCAGCAGAACATGGCAAGCAAAAAGACCAACCGAGTTATTAAGCTATAAAAAGCGACAACGATCTTTATATAGCCACTGGCAAATGAGTAGTTATTCCGCCTTAGCCTATTTAAGTATTGCAGATGCTCCTGAACTACCGAATGACAAAGCCAGAGAAGACAATATTAATCAAGCCATTGCTATTAATAATGAACAGCTTCCTCGTGGCGCACATACGGGTAATGTGATTCATGATTTATTAGAAAATATTCCCTTTATCTATTTAGCAGAAAACAACGACATTAGCACTCAAAGGGAAAAAGCCTGTTTACGTTATGGATTAAAAACAGAACATCCCGAACAAATTGACTTGCTATTAAATAATACCGTCAACACCGTTCTATCAGAAACTGATGTAGAATTCAGTCTAAAAAACCTAAGCGAAAAGCAATGTGTTAAAGAAATGCCTTTTTATCTATCCATAAAATCAATTGATGTCAGCCAAATTAATCATATCTTAAAAGATTGTCCAACTTATCAGACATTATCGGACAAAAAACTATACGGTTATTTAACCGGCTTTATTGATTTAATCTGTGAATACAAAGGTCAATATTTTGTCATGGATTACAAATCTAATGACTTGGAAAACTACCAACAGGAAAGTTTAATTAGCTCAATGCTAGAACACAATTACGGATTACAGTACTGGATTTACACTGTGGTTTTACATCAATATCTACAAAACAGACTACCTGATTACAATTATGAACAACATTTTGGCGGGGTAAAGTATTTATTTGTCCGTGGAATGAATATAGATATTGCTAATAGTGGGGTTTATCAGATAAAACCGGAGTTACAGTTGGTTGAAAAATTGACTTCGTTGTTTGTTTAATTGTTTTTATGTATAGGTTCTCAATAATTCTATCTTATAATCTGCTGGTATTTTAAGGGAAAGGTATAGAAAACAACTCCAATTGAGTTTAGCTCCATTGATTTACCCTTGTAGGCAGTCTTTCACTAACTCAAGTAACTGGTTATAATCAAAAGGTTTTTTCAGTACAATGGGGGCTCTTCTACGGTCTTATGTATAAAATATAAGGTTGATAATCATTTAATTGATTGATATTAAAACTATTTTTTAAGTAGGAAGAGCGTCTGTATTATGCTCTTTCTACATCAGGCTCAGGGCAG
>JAGLUC010000290.1 GCA_023134955.1 Methylococcales bacterium
GAAGTCTGCTCTACATTACTTCTTCTTTCTATCCTAAATTATTCCGCATTTAGGCTTGATTTTACAAAAACACATAAGCAACTAATGAATATCTTATTGCTTTTCCAAAAAAAATAATAATACTCGAAAATATTAGAGGTAATTTTAACCAGCCACCTGCAAAGCATAAAGCATCACCGACGATGGGTAGCCATGAAAAAAACAATATCCATATACCCCATTTCCGAACAACATTAAGGGCTTTTTGCTTTTTTTGAGGTAATAAATCTTCTGCCGGGAATTTTTTTGCTGCTAACACGCCAAGAAACCATGTAGTTAAAGCACCCAAAGTATTTCCTATGGTCGCAATTAACACCATGTCTTCTATATTAAATAACCGCTCTGACACCATATATGCCAATACGGCTTCTGAACCGCCTGGTGCTATTGTTGATGAAATGAAGGCACTTAAAAACAAGCCCCATAAGTCAATTACATCTTCCTGCATTTTTGTTTTTTCCATAAAAAAACCCCTGAAACAATTTGGCTTCAGGGGCTTTAATTATAGGCACTTCTAACAATTCATGACTAAGTATTTATACTCTCAAAAAATTATTAGAGACTCCCTTAACTAATTATTTTTTTGGTGGTTCTATCACTTTATTTGAAGAAACCATAGCAATTAAACTTGTTATTAATTTGATAAGTAAACTGATTCCTTGAGCTATCATTTCAAAAATAGTACTGATAATTTCATCTGCTGGCATCCCTTTAAATCGACGTACTAAAATGGGAGCAAGTAACAAACCAGCGGCTAATCCAATAATCATCACACCAGAAATAACGGCATCACTAGTTGCCTCATTTTTACTATTTTTCGTTACTGTTTTTTTAGTCGCTTTAGGTTTAATCACAATTTCAGGAATACTTTTCCGATAATCATCTTGAATGACATAAGCTGTAAGTCCTGGAATACTCGGTAAGTCACCACTACCTTTGCCAATTTTTAATTGTGCCTTCATGCCTTTTTCCATATGCTGAGAAATATCGCAATGGACTAAATAGGTTTTATCGTTCGGAGGGAAAATTAAAGTACCTGAAATTTTACCAGGCCCAGTGACTTCCAGGTGGAACATGCCTTTTGGATATAAATATCTTGGTAAACCATGCATCATCCACTGATGACGAATACTATCGTCATTAACAAAATTTACTGTTAATTTAGTACAGGGTTCAAACTGGTATTCTTGCTTGTCAAAAGCAAACATTGTACCTGGGAATTTTTCAGAATATTTATGTCCAGCATGAACGGTAATTTCTTTGGTTGCGGCGATTTTGTCACAACCTCCAGGCAAAATATCTGTATTTTGCCCCATCACCATGCCACCATCCATATCCATTAAATGACCATCTCCATGATCCATTAATCGAGTATGATCCATAAACTTTTTTTCAGCCAATACTGGAGCAGATATAGCGATTGCTAATATTGCCATTGAAACTATCTTACGCATCTCAGTTTCCTCCTTTTACTGAAGAAATCATTACCATGATTTTTTCACGGTTTAAAAAGAGTAAGTAAGCAATAATTCCTAAAATCAAACCTAGTATAAAATTACCAAACGAACCGCTACTACTATCATCAAAATTGTTAACAGAATCATTGCTAAATGGTTTAGGCCCCTCTTCTACAACTGCTGGCTTAGCTGCAGGGGGAGCACGATACCCTTTAGCATCAATTTCACCTAAACTATTCCAAGCATCAATATCTTGCCAAACGGGTATTTTTCTTTCATAAAATCCTTTAGTAAATAAAGGCGCAATACTCTCACCAATGGTTTTTGGCAAACCGACTTCATTCAAATATTTTTTATAAACCAGGGCACTGACATTACCCCCCGGGTTTTGCCCATTAGTCTGAATGCCTTTTTCTCTATGGTCGTGAAAAATCCACACGCCTTGACCATAACTGTGCAGACCATCATCTACCGTACTAATTTTTAAATCATTACGCTGAGCAGGAGCAATATCATAAATATCACGCATAATCTGTGCCTTAGGATTATGCAAGACTCCATCATAATGAGTAATAGTGGCTTTATGGCCATGTGTATGTAAGGCTAATTGTTCTCCTGCACTATTAAATACTCTTAATTTAATATTTTGATTGGGTTCTGCAACGATAATCGACTCTCTTAGTGTATAAGGAAATGAACGACCATTAAGCGTATAGTAATCATCTGTTGCCTCACCCATATCATATTCACGATTCATTTTTTTAGCTATTAAACGAGGATCGTTAGATTTTTGAATGATACTGTGTAATTCATTGTCCATTGCATGATAATGCAAATCATACTCACTATCATATTGTTCAAGAATTGCCTTAGATGGGTGTCTAACCTGACCGCCACCGACATTAAAGGTCTGCACCCAGTTATTTGGTCGGTTTTCTTCAACGATAAACATACCCACCAGACCCATTGCTAAATGCACATGAGTTTGTACATGACAGTGGTACACAAATGTACCAGGCTGTCTTGGGCGAATTTCATAAGTTTTACTTTGCCCAGGTAATACAAACTTATCACTGGTTTGTGGTACTCCATCATTACCTTCACCCGAACTATCCACCCAGGGATGATCAACGCCATGCAAATGAATGGTATGAGGAAAATAATGACTATTCTCCAATTGTATCCATACAATATCACCCTGTTCTACACGAATTGCCGGAGACGGTGCTCTCAAAAGAGGGTTCGCATCCACGCCAACAAAACTATTGGTAGCCATACCTCGTGATTTAGGTGCAAACACCCACATACCTGGTTGAACTCCGGGAGCTATATCAAAAGTAGGTACAAATCCATCAAAGTCTGGAGAATGGCCGTTAAGTTCAGCCACTTCCAGCTTAATAATTATAAGATCAGGATCCCCATCCCCATCCATGTCATTCTTTTTAGTAATCGCATCAGCAGCGTAATAGGTATTCATCAATGTTTCCATTGAAATATTATTAGTACCTTTTACTTCAGCAGCAATTTGCGCAGGATTATCAGGCGAGCATCTTAATGACTCCTGAATATCTACACCTTCAATTTTTTGTGCTTTACGCCACTCAGGTTCGTTTGAGTTACAAACTGCCTCAACTTCTCCTTTATCAACTTTTACCGTTTTAGGCAAACTCACTTTGGCTGATGTTGTTAATGGCATCAGCGCAACAGCTGCAACCAAAAGAATATTTAGGGGATGTTTCTGCATTTTAAATACCTTTAAAATTAATTATTGACCGCTTATTTAAGGCTTGTAGCATCTTTAAAATAGCTATCAACTTTCTTTTTAAAGTTTTCATTAGAAAGATAAAAAACATATAAACCTGCAAAAATAACAAGTAAGTATATCAACAGACTTCCTGTAGTTGCTGGCGCACCTGTTCCTGCTTTAAAAGACATATGGGCATCAAGTCTTTTACCATCATCTTTAAGCAAAGTAATGTGAATCAAGTACTTACCAGGCTCTGGCACACCATTATTTAAAGATAGAACAACCGTACCTGATCTTTGTTTTTTTGCTTTTTGAAAGAAGACCCGTGTTCCTTCAGGCTCTTTAGTCACTTCAAACTCAACAGCCATATTACGGTACCTAACATCCTGATAATCAAAAACTAATAATGTTTTTACACCTGAATCAGGAAGACTTCCACAGAATTCATCACCAGGGTACGAATTAGGCTGATATGCTGTGTAATGAAGCCAATGATCTTTTTCCAGTTCAAATTTACACTGATCCGTATCTGTGCCTGCAGCGCCACCATGCGCCCAAAGTATTGAAGAGAATAATAAGCCTAGAAGACCTAACAAACCTTTTCTTATATATTGTATTTTTTTCATAAACACCTACCAGTTTTTAATTATAATTTTTATTACTTACAGCGATTCAACCCTATTAGTTGTGGCTAATATTATATCTGAAAATAATCGCAAACTCTAGCATATCGGCTATAGCAAATAAATATTATACGACCACCCTAAGACAAACCCATATAAATTATCATTCAAACAATGCCTTATCGAAAAATTGGTCACTCAGCATAGTTTTTATGTGATTTCTTTATATACTCTTTGTGTTTAAGTTCACCCCATTTTAGCCAGTAGATCATTGTGATGGGCTAGGCGTAAAGTAGCAGGAACAGTACAATCTATTTCAATACTTACTTTTACTCGGTAATATTCCTCGGCAACTGCCCTGCGTTGCTTTACCACATGCCATCCACGGCATTAAACAACATCCATCGCGATAAGATAGCGTGCTAAAATGAGGTGTTCTTGAGCGTGTAGAGTATAAAGGGGCAGCTATAATTCCTGACTGATTTATCAGCCATTATATTGCCTAAAAAGGTTCTTTGAATGGCCTTAGGTCTAGCTCATGCGTCCAGGCACTGGGATGCTGGCAATGGATTGACCAGTAGGTTTCTGCAATAGCTTCCAGCTTCAATAATCCCTCTTCACCTTTGGCCTGGTAATATTCTGGAAATTGTTGTGC
>JAGLUC010000291.1 GCA_023134955.1 Methylococcales bacterium
TCCATGCTAGGCACACTATTACGTATACTTCATACGGGCTACTTTTCCATTACTGTGAAAACTTTTGGCACGATTAATAGCAAAAGCTAAGCTGCCAGAGCATTATTTTATTTTACCCACATGATTATTTTGCCTATATTTCTCGCTAGTTAAGGCATTAAGAAAGGCAACCAAGTCCTGTTTTTCCTGTTTTGTTAAATGTAAGGGGAAAATCGCTGGATCTAACAAGGGGTTTTTATCTCCACCTTTATCATAATATTCAATTACTTGTTCTAGCGTAGCGGCACTACCATTATGTAAATAAGGTGCTGTTAAGGCAATATTTCTTAGCGTTGGTGTTTTAAACTTGCCTATATCTGCAATGATTTTTGTGACATTAAATCGACCTAATTCTGCTCGCTGAGCCTCACTAAAAGGAAAAGAATCAGGGCTATCGCCTGCCCTTAATGCTTGTACAAAATCATCAAACTGTGGAGCCACTTTATCAAAACCAACACCTAAATTATAAAACCGATTATCCATAAATAAGGCATCTTTACCACTAATCTCATGACAATTGGCACAATTTCCTTTGCGTCTAAACAGGCGCATACCTCGCGCTTCGCTTTGTGTTAATGCTTGCCGGTCACGGGCAAATAAATAACGATCAAAAGGTGAATTTCCAGCAATTAAACTACGCTCAAAACTAGCAATAGCTTGTGCAATTTGCTCTAAAGTAATATCTTCTTCAGTCTGTTTAAAAACTTTGGCAAATTGTTCTCTATATTTTTGATCTTTTTTTACAATAGTAACAATTTGTTGATGGTTCTTTAAACCATGTTCAATAGGGCTTAAAAAAGGGCCTAATGCCTGTTGTTCTAAACTTGCGGCTCTACCATCTACAAATAAGCTGCTATAAAATGCTGCATTGACCACAGTCGGTGCATTTCTAAACCCTACTTGCTGCTTGATTCCAATGGCAACTTTTTGACCATCAGTCAAGGCTTTATCATCTTGGTGGCAACTGGCGCAACTAATCGTTCCATCCTGGCTCAGCCGTTTATCATTAAATAAGCTTTCACCTAAAGCAACTTTTTCTGTCGTTTGTGGGTTTTCACCAGGAACAGCTAATACTGGCAAACCCAATAGATTATCTGCCATCAATAAAGTTGATTGCAAAAATAACAATAAAGCCATGCTGTATATCTTCACATTATTACTCCACAATTTAATTCACTCTGGTACACCTGCTCTCAGTACGAGTTTTTTTCAACAGACTCGATACTTTCAATAATATCACCCCGATGAAGGACGCTGCTACAATACAAGACAGTCAGTTTTTTATATCCAAAAAAAAAGCCCTTTAGTATTAAAGGGCTTTTAAATTGAATGCTACAAATAACCCACCTATTAATCTTGCTCAGGCATATCTTGAACGATTAATACATATGGGTCGCCTAGAGGAAACTCATTATCCATATTTTTAAAATAAACAACTTTTCCATAAGTTTCATTAACCGCTGGTAAAATTTTCGCAGCTTCTTCTGCTGTTAAATCAGGAAAAGTAGCGTGAGCTCTTGGTACTTCAATTAAATGATAATGCCAGTATTTTTTCTCAGCTTTAGGTAATGCATTGAATTGAGCTGTAGAAATAATGTATTCAAAACCAATGGGTTTATCTTGGTCTTTCATACCCGAATGGAACATCAAGCAGATAAAAGTGCCATCGTCATAAGCTTTACAGTGATGATGCACAATAATTTGTAACTTAGGATCGTGCACATCATGCGTATCTGGTTTCATATGCCTGATAGCTTGAATGTGCAAATCATTGAACCCCAAGTGATTAGGATATTCTTTTTGACGTGGATTTAAAGTCTCGTTATATAGTTTTTCACTTTCAGCAACCACAGATTTACCTTCAAACGTTGAACAACCTGTTGCTAATATGGCTAAGCTAACTACCATTAATAATTTTAATTTCATTCTCTTTCTCCAGGGTCTAAAAATTTATAATGCTTGTTAATAGTATTGAATAAATATATATTAGAGTTTGATTATATTTTAATATGGGAATATGTCAAGCCTCTTCCTAACTCTTTTAGTTAAATTTAAATGGTTCTGTAGATACGATGCTCAGAGTCTTAAAAACTCAACACTTCATTAGCCTCTTACTGGTTGTAACTTTAGGGCACCTATATTTTCATTAGATGAAACACACAAAAGGCTAACATCCAGCATTTCTACATTAAATTTTAAAAGCATCAAAAAAAAATTTTGACTATAGTAAATATATTTTCAATCAACATGATTTTATAATATAAAATATGCTCAAATTGTTATCGGCATAATTAAAAAAAACTTTAAATTCCCAGGTTTTATTAGTGGCAATAATTATCCATATACCTTTGAATATTTGACAAAACATTGCGCGACAAATAGTTAACTTACTAATAAATATATAAAAACATATAACGGCACATTAATAGCTTGTCTTTATATGAAATAATTAATAGGCTATTAAAGATGAGCATAAAAAACAAATCAAGCAATGTAGCAGTCGTTAGCAACAATACTTTTGAAGCAACAAAAGCAGTTAACTTGCACAATTATGATTTAACCAGTGCTTTACAAACATCGTTAGACTTTAATGTGTTACTTAATATTTTTAGTGAAAAAATTAAACACCTCATCCCTCATAATGGCTTTGTT
>JAGLUC010000292.1 GCA_023134955.1 Methylococcales bacterium
ATCTGAATTTGGACAAAGCGGCAACCGGCATTGAGGTGGCATGAATTCAAAACAGGCTTTAGTACGGAACTTGGGAACCTGTCGTTCTGATGAAAAGAGAGAAACTAAGTGGTGGTAAAGACCCGCAAAGGAAGAGTATCGATGCAGAGCACAGGGACGGATTGTCTCGTAGTAGTGATGAAGTTTCTGTAATGGAAATGGAGCGAAGGGGGCGACCTGTTCAGTTGAAAGATAAAGATCAACCGCAAGTCGGGAGGAATTTTTATCCAGAAACGAAATCTTATAATATATCAAAAAAACTGATCGTAGCAGCGTATAAGCGAGTCAAAGCAAATAAAGGTAGTGCGGGAGTTGATCGTCAATCTTTAGAAGATTTCGATCAAAATCTAACAGATAATCTTTACAAACTTTGGAATCGTTTATCATCTGGTAGCTATCACCCACAACCTGTTCGGCGAGTGGAAATTCCAAAATCAGATGGCGGTATAAGATGCTTAGGTATCCCAACCGTGACTGATCGAATCGCGCAGATGGTTGTGAAGATAGCAATTGAACCTGAAATAGATAGCCTATTCCATCCCGACTCGTATGGGTATCGTCCAAATAAATCGGCACACGATTCATTGCAATTAGCAAAGCAACGTTGCAAGAAACGGGCGTGGGTTTTGGACATGGATATTAAAGGATTCTTTGACACGATTGACCACACATTATTAATGCAATGTGTAAGACGTCATGTGAAAGATTCATGGCAATTGCTTTATATAGAGCGATGGTTGAAATCGCCAATTAAGAATACCGACGGTGAAATTGAATCTAGAGATAGAGGTACGCCACAAGGTGGAGTTATAAGCCCACTTTTGGCGAATTTGTTTTTACACTATGTGTTTGACGTTTGGGTTGGAAAGCACAGTTTGAGTATTCAATTTGAAAGATATGCTGATGATATTGTGTGCCACTGTGAAACAGAGGCACAGGCCATCGCATTGAAAGAAAAAGTTGAAGTGAGGCTTAACGCCTGTGGGCTTGCGCTACATCCAAAGAAAACGAAAATCGTATTTTGTAAAAATCAGTATCGCAACTTAAACTACGATAATATCGCATTTGATTTTTTGGGCTATACATTCCGTCCACGCTGGACGAAAACTAAGGCTGGATATTACGGACTGTATTTTTATCCAGAAATTAGTCGTAAATCAGCTAAACGAATCAGAGACGAAATAAACAGTTGGCCTTGGCATTACTGGTGTCACCACGAATTAATGGTTATCCGAAAATATAGTCGTAGTAAAATTCGAGGTTGGATGAATTACTACGGTTTATTTGGGCAGCTAGAAATTCGTAATGTACTATTTCATTTGGATCAGCGTATTGCACGCTGGGCGAAAATGAAATACAAGACACTCAATTCACTGAGGCAAGCCGCTGATCGAGTCAACAGAGCAAGGTTTAACAACCCGCACTGGTTTGCTCATTGGAGCTTATAGATTTATTAACTTGATTGAATAGGAAGAGCCATATGATGGGGGACTGTCACGTACGGTTCTGTGAGAGACTTGAGGGGAGGTTCCTCGGGTCTACTCGACCGGAAACGCATAACAAACGACTGTATTATCACTTAAATTGAGAATATTATTTTCAACAACAGAGGTAAAATTCGCATGCAATTAAAACAGCCTCATATTAGTATTATTTTCATATTTTTCTTAGTGGCATCACAATATGTATTTGCTGAAAGTCCTAAGAATAAAGTTTCTAATGATGCCAATCTTAGCACCTCTCAACTCATCGATAAAATTATTAAAGGTGCTAAAGCCAATGATATTAAATCTCAATATATGCTCGCCATGATGTATTTAAGAGGAGAGGGTGTTAAACGCGATAAAACACTTGCCTTAAAATGGATGAGTGCGTCAGCCTCAGGCGGATACGTTGAAGCTGAATATGTTTTAGGGCTCATGTTTGATCGCGGCACCGTAGTACCTCAAAGTTACCTAGATGCTTTTTCTTGGATTCATAAAGCAGCTGAAAATAATTTCCCCCCCGGCTCAAGACTTATTAGGCAGTTACTATACCCATGGAACAGGGGTCAAACAAGATTATCATTATGCTGCAAAATGGTTTAAAAAATCCGCATTACAGGGCTTTCCAAATGCACAAAACAACCTTGGCTGGGCATATAAAAATGGGCTTGGTGTTACAAAAAATTATAAAGAAGCTTTTATGTGGTTTGAAAAATCAGCTCTTCAAGATCATGTTCGAGCTCAGAATAATTTAGGATTAGCATACGAAGC
>JAGLUC010000293.1 GCA_023134955.1 Methylococcales bacterium
CGAGTCATCGGTTTCCCCGTATTACGTAAACTTCATATGGGCTACTTTTTCATTACTGCGAATACTTTTGGAACGATTAATATGCCAATTGAAAGACCATGCTTCACAATTTTCATTGCTCTTCTCCATAGTAATTTAGCCTAAAACAAAGTCACTAATTCAAGTGCCAGCATAACAGCATCTTCTCTACGCCCATTTACTGTGGGGTAATAACCCTTGCGTATACCAATCTCATTAAAGCCTCTCTTTTCATATAACAATATTGCAGCTCTATTTGACGGCCTAACTTCCAGGAATATAGTGTCTGCTTTATTTTCAGCAAGTTCAATCATATTCTCTAAAAGTTTACTACCCACACCTTGCTTTTGAACAGCAGGATCAACGCTAATATTCATAACATGAGCTTCACCAGCAGCCATGGAAACAATGCTATACCCAACCAGTGTATCAAGTTCATCACAAATCCAGCAGCTATAATTAAATGACTTTAAGCAATCCTTAAAGATAGCTTCACTCCATGGGAAATTATAATTCTTCGCTTCAATTTCCAATACTTGGGGCAAATCTTCCATTCTCATCTTACGCAAACGCATTAAATCTATCCTGTCAACAGAGCCAGGAAATACCTGTGCATAAAACTCTTTATCTGCATCATAAAAAATAAAACTTTTAACTGTATCAATTACTTTCCATAGACTCATTATTATAATTCCTGATAAACTTTGATAGCCAACTGTAAATCTTGCCAGGCTTTACGCTTTTCTAGTGGTGATCTTAACAGATAAGCAGGATGATAAATGACGACCAGTGAAATACCGGCCAATTGATGGACAACTCCTCTTAAATCAGCTAGAGGCTCTTTTGTTTCCAATAATGCTTGCGCTGCAACTCGTCCAACAGCAAGAATTATTTTTGGCTTGACTAATGCCACTTGTCTTTGAATATACTCATGGCAAGCAGCGATTTCCTCCATTTTGGGATCTCTTTTGCTCTCTGCTCGGCATTTAACAATATTTGTGATATAAACATCGTCCATTGTTAAGCCAATTGCCCGAATCATTTCAGTTAATAATAAACTTGCCTGACCAACAAAAGGCAGACCTTCTTGCTCCTCCTGTTCTCCCGGTGCTTCACTGATCAACATCCAGTCTGCATTAATATTCCCTGTTCCAAATACTGTTTGTGTTCGAGAATTGCATAAGGTACATTTTTGACATTCGGACACTTCAGCCTGCAAATCAATCCAGCTATCAGTCCAATTACCAGCCTCCTCTGTTATGTTCTCAGGAACTTCATTAATTTGCACAGCATTGTTAACAAAGGCTTGTTCTTTAGAGATCCAAACATCAATCCCCATAGCTTCCAGATACTGTAATCGAGTTGAATGTTCCATACTTTACTCAGTCGCTTTTCAAAAAAGCCAGATTATAAATACAGCTTGGGGAATCAAACTGCATTAATTACTGCCACTTAAAACATTCAACAAAAGCATATTAAACATTCCCTTTTTGCGGATGCTTGCGTTGCTCTGGCATTTGCAATTTGCTCAGCGCATTAATATAGGCTTTAGCTGATGCAATAACTATATCCGTATCTGCACCTTGTCCATTAACAATGCGACCTGCTTTCTCTAAGCGTACCGTTACATCTCCTTGTGCATCCGTACCATTGGTAAGACTATTAACCGAATATAACCCTAAAGTAGCATCGGACTTTACCAGGCTTTCTATCGCTTTTAAACTGGCATCTACCGCACCACTACCTTCTGAGCTCCCTGTCATTTCTTCATCATTTACCCGAAGTGTAACAGTTGCCAAAGGTGTTTCACCTGTTTCTGAACACACTTTTAAAGCAATTAGCTTAATATGTTCATCTTCTGCCCCAAAACTTACTTCAGAAATTAATGCCTGTAAATCTTCATCAAATATTTCATGTTTTTTATCAGCTAATTGCTTAAATTGAAAAAAAGTATCATTTAATTCTTCTTCGCTATTAAACTCATAACCCAATTCAGTCATCCGACTTTTAAATGCATTTCGTCCCGAATGTTTCCCCAGTACCATACGATTTGCTGACCAACCCACATCTTCAGCCTTCATAATCTCATAGGTTTCTGGGTTTTTAAGCACACCATCCTGGTGAATGCCAGATTCATGTGCAAAAGCATTAGCCCCAACAATGGCTTTATTAGGCTGTACTGGAAATCCAGTAATTGATGAGACCAGTTTAGAACATGTCAAAATTTCTGTTGTGTCTAGCTCAGTTGCACAAGGAAAAACATCTTGTCTTGTGCGCACAGCCATCACAACTTCTTCTAATGATGCATTACCTGCTCGCTCACCTAAGCCATTAATAGTACATTCAACTTGTCTTGCACCATTCATAACCGCAGACAATGAATTTGCTACCGCTAGACCTAGATCATTATGGCAATGCACCGAAAAAACAGCTTTATCTGAATTTGGGATACGATTAATCAGATTAGCAATCATTCCACCAAATTGATGGGGCACGCTATAGCCAACAGTATCAGGAATATTTAAAGTACTTGCACCCGCATCAATCACTGCTTCTAAAATACGACATAGAAAATCTTCTTCTGAGCGACCGGCATCTTCTGGTGAAAACTCAATATTATCAGTATATTGACGCGCCCGCTTGACTGCCCGAACAGCATATTCAATCACTTGATCTGGCTCCATCTTCAGCTTCATTTGCATATGGATGGGAGAAGTAGCAATAAAGGTATGAATTCGCGAACTATTCGCGCCTTTCAATGCCTCACCTGCTCTATCTATATCTTTATCAAGTGCTCGCGCCAAGCCGCAAACAGTTCTATCCTTAACGGCATTAGCAACTGCTTGAACTGCTTCAAAATCTCCGACACTTGCCGCAGGAAAACCAGCTTCAATGACATCGACTTTCATTCGTTCCAGTGCTTTGGCAATTCTGACTTTTTCATCTCTAGTCATTGATGCACCTGGACTTTGTTCACCATCACGTAGTGTGGTATCAAATATAATTAGTTTGTCTTTCATGAGAACTCCGTTCATGAAACATTTTCAACATAAATGTTGATTTAAAAAGGGGGATTTGTTTTTTTTAGATAGAAAAGATTATATGCCGCTAGGGCAAAAATTTTGATAACGCAAGAGAGCTTAATAAAGACACACATGCAGAAGCTTCATCCTGAATAGATGATTGATAACTTTGCTGTGCGATGTAAGATTGAGTATTCATGGAACTTAACTATACTGCAATATTATAAGTCACTCAAGCAGAGATTAAACTTTTCTATTTTTTATGAGAAAAGTGAGAAAAGGGGTCAGAGCCCTTTTATGTTGACCAAGGCTTGTCTTACTGTTTCCTTTCGTTTTAAAAGGGCTCTGACCCCTTTTCTTCAGAGCAAACAATAAAAAGCTATTTTCAATGGCATCATTCATCAATTAACGTAAGGAACGGGCTTGTCCAACAAACGGTTCAGATGGTGGCTTCGCGCTACGCGCGAATCACCATCTAACCTAATTCGTTATGCGCCTTTACTTAAAATACACTGCTGAATTTAAAAAATAGTTTTCTAGCCATTTATACTTTGGCCTAATTGAATGTACGTCGTCATATTTAGATAAAGACTGCATTACAAACTCTTTAATGGATTCTCTTTCAAAAAGAAGCTGTTCATTAGGTAGTTCTCTTTGACTCCCAACAGGTTTAAGGTAATCTATAAAATAAAAGCCATCAGAAATATCTTCCGATAAGTAATCAAAAATAGTTACCATTTTAGACTCCCCATCATAGGCATCAACCACACGCCTTCCACTTTTCACAATTTTAGGGTCAACCACTATTCTTGGTGCTCCACCAATCATTCTTTCACCTTTATATGCATCACTATACCCAGCACCGAATATCACCCCATCTTTATGATAAACGGAACCTTTTGTAATATAGCCACGTATTAAAGTCTTAAAATCCGTAGCTAATAATTCATACTGCAAGTTATGAAGTATACTTAACATTCCAACAGTACAAACAGGGTCTGTAAATGGAACTGATACAATAATTGAATCAGAAATTGCTGTAAATTTATAATCTTTTAGAATTCCACCTGACCTTGAAAGGTTATCTGATGTTTTCTTCGTTGCATAAAGGAGTTTTCCAACTTCGAAAAAGTCGTCCTTACAACTAATATCTCTAATTTTATTATCAAAACCTAAAATATCTATAAATGCTACAAGGCTATCTTTAAAATCTTCATGATTTGGTAAATTATTCATTATTCAACTTCTAGCACATAACGCCCGCATCAGATGCCATAAAAAGGGGCGGAAATTTTGCGTCTTTTTGCAAAATTTCCGCCCCTTTTTATGGTCAGCTGCATTTTTTGGTTATATGTTTTTTTAATGTGCTAATTTTGAACTAACAATACGGTTTAAGCTTACTCCGGCTTCCATTGCCTCTAGAGCTAAATGTCTGTGTACCTCAGGAGGAATACGAACCATAAACTTCCCACTGTAATTTCGTAAAGAAATAGGTAACGGTATTTCTTCTCCATTTTGAAGCATATCATCTAAACATTCTTTTACTACCGAGTGAATACCTTTAAGGGTTTCTTCTGAAGAAGTATCAAGCCAGCTAAGACTAGGGAATTCAGAACATAAGCCTACAAATTCTTCGTCATCTTCTGACCATGTTACTCGGTAAGTATATTTTTCAAAGTTAAGAGCCATTTTTTACCTCAATTTGTTCTATAGCAAGTAGAACTTGCTTTACTTGGTATGGCTTAGCTTTTCCTTTGCTATTTTGTATGTTTACACGAGGGTCACCAGACCAAGGTGTCTTATAAATACAGTGGCTACTTCCACTTTGACGAGCTTTACCAAAATAAAACTCACAAACTTTCTGTAGTTCATTAAAACGAATTCCCTTCGGGTTCGCTTTCATTTCTTTTACAATTTTTGCTATGCCACTCATACTTTAAAATAATATCATTAATGATACCATTTATCAAAATAAATATTGCTTGAACATATAACGCCAAAATCAGATGCCATAAAAAGGGGCAGAAATTTTGCGTTCTTTTGCAAAGTCGAGTAGCCCGAAGTACTTCC
>JAGLUC010000294.1 GCA_023134955.1 Methylococcales bacterium
ACAACATGCTGAACAGATTTTAGCCAAATTAATGGCAGAAGCGCGTGGACTGACCATGAAAATTGGTCAATTAATGGCGGGAAGTGATGATAGCAATCTGTTTCAACCGCTTGTGACCAGCATTAAACCTTTACCGTTGGAAAAAATGTTGCCGATTCTGCAACAACATATAGGCAAACCAGTCACCCAGTTATTTCAACATATAGACGAATCCAAAGCTGCTGCCTCTCTGGGTCAGGTTCATCATGCAAAGTTATTAGACGACACAGAAGTCGCAGTTAAAATTCGCTATCCCGGGATAGTTGAGAGTATTAATGCGGAATTAAAACTCAGTGGCTGGCTTCCTGATGCCGGCCCGGTAAAGCGCTGGCAATTTGATTCATCTGATTATAAAAATACTCTGCGGCGACAATTGTTACGGGAAACCGATTACCGTATCGAAATACAAACTCAACAGCGTTTTAAACAGAAATTACAAGTGCCTGGACTGGTTATACCCAAAATCCATGCGGATTTGGGTGGAGAGGCGGTATTAGTTCAGTCCTGGGAGCAAGGCTGTCGATTTACCGAAGCTTGCAAATGGCCTAAAAAAGCGCGTCTGGAAATTGCCAGAACCTTGTTGTTGACTTTATTTCAAAGTCTGTTTGTACATGGAGAAATACACGGTGATCCGCATCCTGGTAATTATTTATTCCGCCGTGATGCTCAAGACCATGCTGAAACAGTATTGCTGGATTATGGCTGCACCGTCGTAATCAGCAAACCTTATCGCCTTGCCTTATTAAAATTAATTCATGCCAGTCAGGCAGGTATAGCTGTTGATCCTTTGCAATGTTTTGTTGCAATGGGTTTTAATGCCGAAAAACTGCATCACATTAAAGATAAAATGCCAGCCTTATGTCAAATATTGTTTCAGCCTTTTTTAGCAGAAAAACCTGTACATGCAAAACAATGGCAAATATCCCAACCCATGCAGCAATTGCTTGAAGATCAGCGATGGTGGTTCAGAGCGGCTGGCCCTGCTGATTTACTTTTACTACTCCGTACATTTCATGGATTAAAACAGCAAATGGAACATTTGGATGTTGCCATACCGTGGTGGCCTCTACTTAAATTTGCGGTTGGAGAAGAGTTGCTACAACAGGCGCAAGCCACTGAACTGGCTGTGATTGACAAGTCTTCAACTAACCAACAAGCGGTGAAAATTAGCGCGCGTAAATTATGCATTAGAGTAACTGATCATGGAAAATTGAGCATTAATCTGGATTTACCCGCAGAAGCCATTCTGGATCTGGAATCCATGATACCTTCTAAAGTATTACAACAAATTCAACACAATACCGATATTAATTTAATTGAATTAACAAACAATATACAAGGAAATGGTATTATTCCTCAGGTAGTCTATACTTCGGAAGTATCGGATAAATACTACAAGATCTGGCTAGAGTAACTGTTTTTCTCTATTTACATTAAAGGTTTTAAGGTAATTGTCGATAACTAAATTTAGTAACAGAATTTCATCAATACGGCTAATATCCGTAGTAATTGAAATACCTTCAGGGAGGGATTTTCCTGAATTTTAAGTTTAAAATTTTAACATTTAATATTTAATTTTGGAGAATAAAAATGGCAAAGTTAGACGATATCACGCGTGATATTCTTAATTCCGTCGATGGTGCTCTCGGTTGTGCCGTGGTTGATTTAACCAGTGGTTTATTATTAAGCGTAGCGCATAATGTCCCCTATTTCACTCAAACCTATCTGGAAGCTGTGGGAGCCGCTGCTGTTGATATGATGCGTGGAAAAAATGTTCAGGCTGTTGAAGGTCTGTTGTCTGCCAATAGAGGCACAACGGTGGAAAAATCAATAACAGAAATTCAAATGTCTACCACAGACACTCTGCATTTTATGTCTTGCCTACCAGATAAAGTCGATACCATGGTCATCTTAATTACCAATAAGAAAGCCAATCTGGGTATGGGCTGGGCTGCTGTACGTGGAGCTTTGCCAAAAGTTTCACCATTAGTTCCTTGATCCAGATAAAAATCACCAATCCAATGGGTCACAAGGCCCTTCCAAACCAGGAGTTAATTCAATGAGTGTAGATTCAATTGTAGATAGCATTATCAAAGACGTTCCAAAATCAGTAGCGGCCGGTGTGGTAGATATGGGCACAGGACTGTTATTAGGAGTTAAAACAGTAGACGAACATCCTCAGGATGTACTGGATATGCTGGCAGCGGCAACCCATGAGCTTTTTGAGGGTGACAGTGTCACAGGCATAGAAAATATCTTTAAAAAGGCGCGTGGGGACAGTTCAACTGAACACTATTTTAAAGAAGTGATGGTCACTTCAACTAACCTGCTGCATGTATTTTCACGTTTACACTCTGATCCTAACATTGTCATATCAGCCGTTTGTCAACAAGGGGCTAATCTGGGTTTAGTCATCATGAAAATGCGTGGCATTGCCGATAAAGAATCAATTTAAGATTTCTCAGGGTTTCTCCTGTACGCAATATTTAAGTGGCAACAACTTGTAGAGCGGACTTTAGTCCGCCCTGCAATATTGTTTTACTTGTTTTTAACCATAAAAACGAACACATAAAACCACGGCTATACAGATGTATTACATTTAACATGTATCAGAATCAGCTTTGTTTCATGTCACTAGAGGAAATAAAGTTGATAAATTTGTATTGCTAAATGACAACTCCAGCTACTTACTGTATTCGACATTAACCGAGTTGATTCCATTCAATGTGATTTTCCCTGCCTCAACCTGACCCAAGATACTGAAATTCTGTTTTTTTTATCGACCAAGAGTATATTTTATGGCAACTATAGACCAAGAAAAAGGCACAGTAGTTTTACGTATTGTCTACGCAGGTGCGCCAGTTTCTGGTAAAACAGAAAGTCTACGTTCGCTTTCTGATTTAGTGTTCGGTGATGAACGAGGGGAAGAAGAATTTTATACGCCAGACGATACCAGTGGCAGAACACTTTATTTTGACTGGCTAAACTATGTCGGCGGTTATTTCAAAGGTTACAAGCTGAATTGTCAATTAATCAGTGTACCTGGACAAAAAACTCTAAAAAATCGTCGTAAATTTCTGTTGGAAATGGCAGATGTGGTTGTTTTTGTGGTCGATTCTGCAAGCGATAAACTGGAACTGGGACTGGACTATTATCGCGAAATGGAGCCTTGGTTGCAAAGACCTGACGGGCCTGCAATAGGTATTGTAATACAGGCTAATAAACGTGATTTACCTGATGTTGCATCAATGGATACTATCCGTCAGACTTATAATGATAACCCAAATTTATTAATCCTCGAAAGTATAGCTACAAAAAGTTCAGGTATACGTGAAACCTTTGTCACCGCTGTCAGGATAGGTCTTGAGCGTGCAACCTGGTTAATGGATAATGATAAAATATTGTTTGGACCGGCTGACCTGGATTGTGGCAGTGCCTTGCTTGATCTAATGCAAGACAGTGAATCTGCTGAACGCACCAAGCTGGAACAGACCCAGGAAGATCAAGATATTTCATCACTAATACCCGAACCTAAATCACCCGACCTGGATCTTAGCTCCAATCAACTACATCAAATTATTGTTGACTATACTGACAAAGATACTAAGACTAATATTGAACAAGAAAACGCTACAACTTCCAATTCAGAACCCTTACTGCAAGCAAATGACAATGATTTGGTTTACCGACCTAATCTGCCTAATAAAAATGTAGTTGCTGGTAGTGTATTTCCACCCGTTAGTGGTCGAATTATTCTTCATCAATTGAATGATGAAGCTAATGAGACAATTATTACGCTACAGGATTCTGGTGACTGGGAAGCGAAAATAGCTGATCAGTGGAAATTAATCAGCCGGGAAAATGCCTGTTTTAAAACGGCTAACGAAGCCCGTAATCATTTAATGCAATGTGCTAAAATCCAGCAAAAACTTAAAAATATTCTGTCGGAACACCGTTGCCTTGCTATTGTGGAAGATCCCGATTCTGATAATCCTTGGCGAATCTGGCATGTCGTCAGAAATGAAACCAGTCTCGCTGAATTACTCAACAATTCTTTTAGCAACCCTGTAGCTCAGCAAGTAGCAGAAAGAGTGTATATTGTTGCCGAAAAATTCATCGAAGTGCATAAAATCATTAGCGAAAATCAAATCAATATAGCTTATAACCTGGAAAATATTGGGTTAAACAAAAGCGTTATGGGTCTAAACAGAGCTGTATTGGCTTATATAGACTATACTCCAGACAGTGATAATGAGGTAGAATTACCTTCCGTTATGGAAGCACTGGCATTGAATTTTAAACAACCCATCCATGATGCTCTGGTTAATTCGTCAGAGCTATCTGTTCCCCACATTTTGCATCATCTGGAAATATACGCCAGAGGGAATCAGGAAAAGATGTTAATGGTTGATGTATTGCGTACTTTGTTTATAGGTGAACATTAGTTAAAATGTGAGGGCTTATTAAGAGAGCTTGAGAGCCAGTGAAAACATTATATTTATTGGGGGGTTAAAAAAAGCCATGATATTAATAGACTTGTATTTATAGATCAAATCTCCATAGCTGTTCTTTGTATTCAAACAATCAACTTTTTCAACCTCCTCTTCCCTTACTAAATGAATATTGAAATTATCGGCTCAATTGATGGACAGGAACATTTTTCTTCCCAGCAAGTTGCTGATCTACTAAGTCAGGATCAAACTGAACTGACTTATGGTGAAGCTTTTATGGGGCGACCGGGGACTCATCTTTTTGCTGGTAAGAACGAAGTAGTTAAATTACGGGCAGAACTTGTTCTAAATCCAAAAAGTGCCAGAGATTATGTCAATAATGCATTAGCGCAAGAACAAAAATTAAAAATACATCATCCTGAAAAAACCTGGTTTTTGCTAAAAGTGAAAAAAGATGAATTTAAAATCGGTAATATCTGTCCTCGTTTAAATCCATTACATCTACTGCTTAATGCTACAAAACCTTTGTTAGTCGAACAAAGTCTATTATTTCTACATGAAGTTTACCGCCTTTATTTTTCTATCAGTTCAAAGTTTAATTTACGCCTGGATGAAGGCTTGTCAAATTTTGGGATTGATATAAACAACAAGCTGTATTATCTGGATGACGATATATACACATGGGATCGGTTTGTTTCCTTTTCTCATGTTTTGGGGGTTTTAATACGAGGTAATGCCTGGCTGGATGAATCTGCAGCACAAATATTTGGTCACGATTTATATCAATTAATCCATGAGTTTTTTGAGGAAACTCATACCAGCATCATGGTAGCTGGTAAGTTGCGAGATATTTATATACCAGATGACAGCAGACGAAAGATACTTGAGATCATCATACAGCAACTGCAAAGTGGCAAAATCATAAGTAAAAAACTAGATTCAAAAAATCAATATCTGGCAATTTTTGCCGATGTGCATGCAAACTTGCCCGCATTGAATGCAATATTAGATTTTTTAAAGCGTGAAAATATTAATCAGGGTATTGTTTTGGGTGATACAGTGGGTTATGGCCCCCATCCGGCTGCCTGTATAGAGCTTCTACAAGAATCTGGTCTTTCAGTCATTAAAGGTAATCATGACCATGCAGCTGTTACTGGTTCAACTCGTGGCATGTCGTCAACTGCTCGCTGGTGTATGAACTGGACGATTCCCCGGTTAAAAACTGAACATACTCAATGGTTAGCAGATTTACCTCTTGAAATAAATAATCCCGAAGAGTCAGATAAGCAATGGAAAGCTGTGCATGGTGCGCCCATGGATCCGAATTATTTTTATGCTTATGTCTATGAAATGACCTATTCAAAAAATCTGGATTTTATGGCAAACCAGGGTATGGATATTTGTTTTCATGGACATACCCATTTTCAGGGTGTTTATTCAAGAAATAAAGCAGAACTTGATGCTTTTTTTGAGCAATCAGACCAGTCCTTAAGTTTATTTAATCACAGTCTTGTCTGTCCTGGAGCCGTAGGGCAACCACGAAACTATAAAACGGGCGCTCAACTGGCGATTTATGATCAGCAGAACAATAAAGTTCGTTTTCTAACCATTGATTATTCTATGGATAAGACCTTAAAAGATATGAGAGAACATGATTTTCCAATTAGCTTGATTGAGCGACTTGAAGGTGGGTATTAAGGACTATCCGAGATTAAAAACAAATGTTTTTTAGGTGCATTGATAAATCGAATCTAAAGTAGAGCGATCTTTTCATTAACTCACATCACTTTTATAATCGCATACAAATAAAATAGCCAGTATTGCTAATTGACAAGCTGTGCTATCATGGTCTGTTTATAATTGACTAGACTAAACAAAGATGGCAAAAGAAGATCAGATTGAAATGGATGGGAAAGTGATTGATACACTTCCAAATACTATGTTTCGTGTTGAACTAGAGAACGGTCATATTGTGACTGCTCATATTTCAGGAAAAATGCGTAAAAATTACATCCGTATTTTAACTGGCGATAAAGTGAAAGTTGAAATGACACCTTATGATTTAACAAAAGGTCGAATTACATTCCGTATGCGTTAATAACCCCCTGCTCTATTAAAATAATGAGTTAAGCAACAGTGAGTTCTTTACTTGTTATTGAAAATGCCAGTTCATTATCTTCGACATAAATGCGCACGTGACCACCCTTTGCTAATTTTCCAAATAATAAATCATTAGCTAATGGTTTTTTGATTTTATCCTGAATTAAACGTGCCATTGGTCGAGCGCCCATTTTAGGGTCACAACCATGCTCTGCTAACCATAAGCGAGCTTCTGACACTAGCGATAAGGTAACGCTTTTATCGGCTAGCAAATGTTCTAATTCAAAAATAAACTTGTCAACCACGCTTCCTACAATTGAAATATCAAGAGGTTTAAATTGCACAATAGCATCAAGACGATTCCTAAATTCTGGTGAAAAGTTTTTTTCAATTACTTTTAAACTATCACTAGCATGGTCTTGTTGGGTAAAACCAATTGAGGCGCGACTGCCCTCTTCTGCCCCTGCATTTGTAGTCATAATTAAAATGATATTACGAAAATCTGCTTTTCGACCATTATTATCAGTTAATGAACCATGATCCATCACTTGTAATAACAAGTTAAAAACATCGGGATGGGCTTTTTCTATTTCATCCATTAATAACACTGCATGGGGCTGCTTAGTTACCGCTTCTGTTAATAGTCCGCCCTGGTCAAAACCAACATAACCAGGAGGCGCACCAATTAATCGTGAAACAGTATGTCGTTCCATATACTCTGACATGTCAAAACGAAGAAGTTCAACCCCCATCACTTTGGCTAATTGTTTACTGACTTCTGTTTTACCCACCCCAGTAGGGCCTGCAAACAGAAAAGAGCCAATGGTTTTAGTAGTGTCTCTTAAGCCTGCGCGTGATAATTTAATCGCTGTTGCTAATTCTGAAATTGCTTCATCTTGACCAAATACCAGCATTTTCAAACTCTTTTCCAATTGTTCTAGCTTATCTTTATCACTACTTGAAACAGATTTTTCTGGAATTCTGGCGATTTTTGCAATAATTTCTTCAATTTCATGGCAATCTATAGTCTCTTTTCTGTCATCGGGACTAAAAAGACGCTGTCTAGCACCTGCTTCATCAATTACATCAATCGCTTTATCGGGTAAAAAACGATCTGTAATAAAACGGTCAGCAAGTTCGGCCGCTAATGTTAATGCTTCAGAAGTGTATTTTAATTCATGATGTTCTTCAAACCTTGATCTAAGACCTACAAGAATTTTAATAGTATCTTCAACTGAAGGCTCTGTAATATCAATTTTTTGGAAGCGTCTGGCTAAAGCATGATCCTTTTCAAAAATACCACGATATTCTTGATAAGTAGTAGAGCCTATACAGCGTAACTGACCAGAAGCCAGTACGGGCTTAATTAGGTTAGACGCATCCATAACCCCACCTGACGCAGAACCTGCACCAATAATAGTATGAATTTCATCAATAAATAAAATAGACTCTGGTTCTTTTTTAAGTTGATTAACCAATGCTTTTAAGCGTTTTTCAAAGTCACCTCGATATTTGGTGCCAGCAACTAAGGAGCCTAAATCTAAAGAATATATTACGTTACCTAACAATACATCTGGCACATTTTCTTCGACAATACGTTTAGCTAAGCCTTCTGCAATAGCTGTTTTACCAACGCCTGATTCTCCAACGAGTAAAGGATTATTTTTTCGTCTACGGCAAAGAACTTGTATGGTTCTTTCTATTTCTTTTTCTCTACCAATTAAGGGGTCTATTCTACCCAGAATAGCCTCTTCATTAAGGTTGGTTGTATATTTATCAAGAGGGCTGGTTTCTACCTGCTTCTCTGTAGAAGAATTTAAATTGGATACACCCTCTTCTGTTTCTATCTCTTGTTTATCCTGCTCAACTTTAGAAATACCATGAGCAAGATAGTTAACCACATCAAGCCTTGATATATCATATTTTATAAGTATATAAACGGCATGAGAGTCTTGTTCACTAAACAGAGCAACAAACAAGTTTTCTCCAGTGACTTCTTTTTTATCTGATGCTTGTACATGAAAAACAGCTCGTTGTAAAACACGTTGAAAACCAAGTGTAGGTTGAGTCTCACGCCGTATGTTTTTAGGAACTAATGAAGCTGTTTCATCAATAAATTTTGTTAACTCTTCGCGTAAAGATTGACAATCACAATCACAATCACAAGCTTGCAAGATAACCTTCACAGATTCATTATCTAAAAGAGCAAGTAACAGATGTTCCACGGTAATAAATTCATGCCGTTTATTATGTGCATAAGTGAATGCATTATTTAAGGTAATTTCAAGTTCTTTGCTTAGCATAATAGTCTCTTTTTATTTAGAGGTGCTCTTTAGGCTTTTTCCATTTCGCACATCAGTGGGTGATGATTCTCTCGCGAAAATTCATTCACTATGTGGACTTTTGTTTCTGCGACATCTTTTGTATATACACCACAAATTCCAACTCCTTGGGTATGTACTTGTAACATCACTTGTGTTGCCTTATCTTCAGTCATATTAAAATGATCTGTCAGGATTTCAACCACAAAATCCATGGGCGTAAAATCATCATTAATTAATACTACCTTATATAAAGACGGCTCTTTTAATTTTGGCTTTGCTTCCTGAACGACTAAACCGAAGTCATCATCATGAGTTGAATTAATATCAGACATTTTATTACGTTATGATTATTACACTATATTAAACAGATCTAAAGTGTAACATAGTGCCTATTTTTAATATTTCAATCTTTTACACTGACTATTTAATTCTAGTAAAATATCACGATTTTTTTGAGAATATTTTTATGGTCTGGAAACCTCATGTAACAGTAGCAGCAGTCATAGAAAATAAAAACAAATTTTTACTTGTTGAGGAACAAATAAATAATGGAATTGCTTTTAACCAACCTGCAGGACATCTGGAAGAAGGTGAAAATATGATTACCGCAGTTAAACGAGAGGTTAATGAAGAAACTGCCTGGAAATTTGAAGCTGAATCTATTATTGCCATTCAGCTTTGGCGTAAAACACCTGATTCCCCAAGTTTCCTTAGAGTGTGTTTTTCGGGTTTTGTTCATTCCTTTAATGCTGATCAAGCACTTGATGATGATATTATCACTACACATTGGCTTACACGAGAACAAGTTGCTAATAAAAACGAACAATTACGTAGTCCTTTGGTTTTAAAATCAATAGATCAATATTTAACTGGATTACGCCACCCTTTATCTTTATTAAAATCGTACATAGATTATACAGATGAGTAAAAATATTATTGTTGGCATGTCGGGTGGTGTTGATTCATCAGTCACTGCATTAAAACTTTTAGAACAAGGTCATCATGTCACTGGTTTGTTTATGAAAAACTGGGAAGAAGATGATGGCACAGACTATTGCACAGCAATGGAAGACCTTGCAGATGCACAGCAAGTCAGTGATAAACTAGGTATAGAACTAAGAACAGTTAATTTTGCCAGTGAATACTGGGATGAGGTTTTTGAAGTTTTTTTGTCTGAGTTTAAAGCAGGAAGAACTCCAAACCCTGATATTCTTTGTAACAAACACGTTAAATTTAAAGCCTTTTTAAATTATGCCATTGAAGATTTAGGTGCTGAATATATTGCTACAGGGCATTACGCCCGTGTCCAAGAGACTAATGGTGAATACCAATTACTCAAAGGCTTAGATCCTAATAAAGAACAGAGTTATTTTCTTTATACCTTAGGTCAAAAAGCATTATCTAAAACATTATTTCCCATTGGAGAAATGCACAAGCCTGAGTTAAGGGCAATGGCCAAGAAAGCGGGTTTTGATAATTATAAAAAGAAAGACAGTACTGGAATTTGTTTTATTGGTGAGCGGAAATTTACAGAGTTTTTAAAACGGTATTTACCGACTCAGCCTGGTGAAATGCGAACGCCTGAAGGTCAATTTATAGCCAAGCATCAAGGTTTAATGTACTACACCTTAGGACAACGACAAGGTTTAGGTATTGGTGGTGTAAAAAATGCGCCTGATGAACCCTGGTATGTTTTAGAAAAGGATTTAGACAATAATATTTTAATTGTAGGGCAAGGTCACGACCATCCTTTAATGCTTCATAATACCCTGGAAGCTGGTCAGCTAGACTGGTGTAACGACAAACCACTAACTGAAACAGTTAAATGTAAAGCTAAAACACGTTACCGGCAAAGTGATCAGGAGTGTATTCTCCAACCTTTAGCCAATGGGCGTTGTAAGGCTGTTTTTACTATTCAGCAAAGAGCCATTACACCAGGTCAATCTGTTGTATTTTATGAT
>JAGLUC010000295.1 GCA_023134955.1 Methylococcales bacterium
GTTTTTGTGTTTGCATATCCGCTCTCTTAAATAAATTGGTAACTACGCACCCTCATTAGAAGGGAAGATGCAGGTTGTTGATTTATCAGGCTGGTGCAACAAGGATATTGCACCAGAGCTTACATGGACGTATTCACGCGTCCTGATAAATCAATGATCTGCATCTTTCAAGTTCAGGACAGGACGTGTAGATACTTTTAATTAACTATTTAACGCATCCGCAAAGGCTGCATCAAAAGTTGGGATATGATGATCTAACCAATCTTTAACCATATTACCAACCTCTACAGTAACTTCTGCTTCACCTGCATGAAATCCTATTTGTAATCCACCACATGTTTTTAATAATTTTGTATGCTCTTCTTTATGGCGATCGTAGCCTGAGTAATTTTTTGCTATCATCTCTTTTTCTTCATGAGAAAAATGACCTACAACAAAAATTATTAATGTATCTAGTGAAGAACCAACTTGTGAGCGAGCCGCACCTCTGGTTGCATTATCATAAAGTTTATTCAAAAGACTAAAAAGTTCTTTATACTCAGCACCTACAAACCTGACTTTTGTGCCATGCTGCGCTTCAGTCCAAGCAATTAAAACCATATTTTTCTCCAATTCTGATTTTTAAGGAGAAGTCATTATGATACTTTTTTTGTAACTACTCACCCCATCAAAAGGGAAGATGCAGGTTGTTGATTTATCAGGCTTGTGCAACAAGGATGTTGCACCAGAGCTTACATGGACGTATTCACGCATCCTGATAAATCAATGATCTGCATCTTTCAAGTTCAGGACAGGACGTGTAGATACCTTTTTTTTGACATTGAGCTAAATCAACTTTTCTGCAGTTAAATTTTCAGCCAAATAATCAAAATTCATTTCATCTGTATAAGGTAAAACACCTAACAGTGGTGCTGAGGATTTATTTTTAATAGTAGCAATATTTTCATCTTGCCTAGCCATTTTCGGATCAATGCACATAGCAATCCAACCTACACAGTGAACACCTGCTGACTGTATCGCTTGTAAAGTTAAACGAGCATGATTGATACAACCTAAACGAATAGCAACTACTACAATAACAGGTAACGCCAAGGCTTTTGCCAAATCTGCAATATCATCCTCATTATTTAACGGTGCAAACCAGCCACCTGCTCCCTCAACTAATATCACATCCGCCTTGTCTTTAATCTTGTCAAACGCCTGTGCAATGACATCTATTTGTACTGGATATTCCACTCCAGCAAGATGTGGTGATATTGCATCCTCAAAAGCATAAGGGTTAATGTCACTATAATCCAGCCATTGAGATGCATTTTCTTGTATTAACAAGGCATCTTCATTTTTTAACTGTCCATCTTGATATTCACACCCTGCAGCAACTGGCTTCATCCCAACAACTGATAGCTCTTGCTGCTTAAAGCGTCGCATTAAAGCTATCGTTGCCCATGTTTTACCCACGCCAGTATCCGTACCGGTAATAAAAAAACCATATTTCATTTTGAGATGCTCGCAGATACAAAAATAACTTCATAACTTGCCGGGATCATATTGTTCTCTCTATATTGCTCATAAACAGCAAACATCTTTTGCATTTGTGATTTACTGGTAGTTTTTCTATTTCTTCCAGTAAGCACATTATGCGCGCCAATGCCCTTTAATTCTCTCATCAAACCAATGACTGAAGGGTAATTAGACTGATATTGCCTGGCTTCTATTTGAATATGATTAAAGCCAGTTTGTTGCAAAAAATGACGTAAATCCGAATCACTGTAAAATTCATTAACATGCTGATGATGGTCAACCTCTGCCCACGACTTTTTTAGCTCTTGTAAGGTAGCCGGTCCAAATGTAGAAAAATTAAGCTGACCACCCTTTTTCATTATTTTACTAAATCCTGTAAATACGGCAGTTAAGTTTTGACACCATTGCAGTGCAAGGTTTGAATAGATATGATTGACCGTACTTTCAAGCAGAGGTAAACATTCAGCATCCGCACAGAGATATTGAATATTTGAGCTGTGCTTTAACCTGATTTGTGTTGCCTGTAGCATTGGCAATGCAATATCAATCGCCAGCAATTCTTTAAAATTATTTTTCTGCGTTATCTGCTGTGTTAAAAAACCCGTTCCACAACCCAAATCAACAATCCTCTGTTTCTCTTCATTATTCAGCTGAAATAAACTCAGCAAATCAAAGCCCACCTCCCTTTGCAAATAAGCCAAACCATCATAAGTGTTGGCTGCACAAGCAAAAGATTGTCTCAATTTATTTTTATCTATAGAAAAAGCAGTACTCATAAAAAATGATTTATTATTTTAATAAGCTGTGATTGATGGGACAAAAAAGGCACATGCCCTGCACCCTCAATAATATTTAGCTGACAAGCTGGCTTTATTTTCTGCATATCCAGGCTTGCTTGTACTGGAACCAGTGAATCATTATCCCCTTGAATAATACTAATGGGACAGTTTAAAGACACTAAATCATCTCTTAAATCAGTCTGACTCAAAATGTCCAAACCACCTTGCAACACCTTTCCCACTGGCGGATCACATTCTTTCATGGCTATTTTAAGTTCTTTTAAAAGAGCTTTCCCCTCTGGCAAACTATTTACCTGTAAGGCTAAAAAACGAATCAGGGTAACAGAAAAATTTATCGACAGATTATTAGCAAAATCTTTCAGTAATTTTGGCTGTATACCCACCCAATGACCATCCTGGACAAATCGTGGATTTCCGGCTATCAGAATTAAGGCATTCACTCGTTGTGGATAATGCCTGGCTAATGATATAGCGACTGTTGCACCCAAAGACCAACCTAATACACAAGCTGTTGATTCAGGCATTGCATCGATCAATGCATCAGTGACTTGTTGCAAAGCATAAGGCTCAACCGATTCACTTAAGCCATGTCCAGGTAAATCCAAACAAATCACTTGATAATGTTGTGCCAATTGTTGGGCAAACTTTCGCCAAATCCCTGTGTGCATAGCCCAGCCATGAATCAGCACAACGGGTTTGCCTTGCCCATAAACTTCTTTATGAATATTAATCATCCAAAACACCTGCTAATGCATCAAGTAGTTGATCAACATGCTGCTCTTTATGATTAGCAGAAAAGGTGATTCTCAATCGTGCCTCTGCTTTTGGGACGGTTGGCGGACGAATAGCACTAACTAAAAAACCTTTATTCAACAACGCCTCACTTATCTCAACCGTTTTTTTGCTATCCCCAATTATAATAGGCTGTATTGCAGATTCTGAAGGCATTAACTGCAAGCCTAATTGATCAGCACCCGTCTTAAAACGAAGCACTAATTGCCTTAATTTATCACGCCGCCAATTTTCAGTAATTAATAACTTAAGACTGGTTCGCGTTGCCTCTGCTATTGCCGCAGGTAATGCCGTGGTAAAAACATAAGTTTTAGCCTTTTGAATTAAGGTTTCGATTAAATCATCAGACCCTGCAACAAAGGCACCAAAGGTTCCAAAGCCTTTACCTAATGTCCCCATTAGCACAGGGACTTGTTGCTGAGTTAAACCATAATATTGTAAAACTCCAGCGCCTGTTTCACCCAAAACACCCAGGCCATGCGCATCATCCACCATTACCCAGGCGTTTTTGTCATTAGCTAAAGTGGCTAATTCTGGCAATACTGCCAAATCTCCATCCATGCTAAAAACACCATCCGTTACAATTAAGGCACGACCTTCCTTTTCTGTTATTTTCTGCTGTAAATCAGCAATATCATTATGTTTATAACGTTTAAATCGCGCACCTGATAATAACCCACCATCTAGCAAAGAAGCATGATTTAAACGGTCGTGATAAAGATGATCACCTCGCCCCATTAAGGCAGAAATAACACCTAAATTTGCCATATAACCGGTAGAAAACAACAATGCCCGGTCACGCCCGGTGAATTCAGCCAGTTCCTGTTCTAAGGCATGATGACTTTGACTATGCCCACAAATTAAATGCGCAGAACCACTACCCACACCATATTGATTAGCTGCTTGCTGAAAAGATTGAATAACATTGGGATGATTAGCCAGGCCTAAATAGTCATTACTACTAAAGTTAATAACTTGCTGCCCATCAACTTCTATCACAACGCCTTGAGGTGATGAAACAAGCCGTCTGGAACGATAAAGATTTTGTTGCTTTATCTGCTCAAGATCACTGGCTAAATGGAAGTAATCTTCCGTCATCAGGCGTAACTAGAACCACCAGAACGGATACCTAAACGCTCAAACAAAGCCAAGTCATGATTAGTCATTGGATTATCTGTGGTTAATAGTTTATCACCATAAAAAATAGAGTTGGCTCCGGAAAAAAAGCACAATGCCTGCATTTCATCAGACATTTCATTTCTACCTGCTGACAAACGTACTCTGGATTTTGGCATTAAAATTCTGGCAACAGCAATAGTCCTGATAAAAACAAGTGAATCTAATGATTCAATATCACTTAAAGGCGTGCCTTCCACCTGAACCAGCATATTAATCGGCACACTTTCTGGGTGTTTAGGCAGATTGGCTAATTCAATTAACAAGTTCGCACGGTCATCATCTGACTCCCCCATACCTACAATACCGCCACAACAGACATTAATTCCTGAGTCTCTTACTCGCGCCAAAGTATCTAATCTATCTTGATAAGTACGTGTGGTAATCACTTCTGAATAATAATCTTCTGAAGTATCTAAATTGTGATTGTAATAATCCAGACCACCTTCTTTTAAAGCTTTGGTTTGTTTATCACTCAGCATACCCAAAGTCACACAGGTTTCCATACCCAAGGCTTTAACGCCTTGAACCATTTCCACCACACGCTCAATATCTTTATCTTTAGGGCTACGCCATGCTGCCCCCATACAAAAACGTGATGCACCTTGATCTTGCGCTAATTTAGCAGACTTAATTACTTCATCAATTGGTAGCAATGCTTCAGGTGTTAAATCAGAATCATAACGTGCACTTTGTGGGCAATAGCCACAATCTTCCGAACATGACCCCGTTTTAATACTCAACAAACTGCTGACTTGAACCTCATTAGGATCAAAATTTTCTCTATGTATAGTTTGAGCTTTAAACAACAAATCATTAAAAGGCAAAGCATACAGAGCTTTTACCTCATCCAGCTGCCAATCATTTCTAAGTAATATAGCAGCATTTAATTGTGTATTCACTAGGCTTTGTTCTATAGTGGGGTTTGCAGACATCTTTGCTTAATCTCCGGGGTCTTCAATAAAACTTGTCAACCTGAATTAATAATTATGGTAAACAACTGGCTCAATATTATACAGGAATACCTGATTCCGCCTACCTGCATCTTATGCGGAAATGTCGGTTTTAATTCTCAAGATATTTGCCACGCCTGTTTCAAAGATATACGAAGAAATATTGATTGCTGTTACCGCTGCGCCGAAACCTTTGAAACAGCAAACAAAATACCCCAGCTTTGTGGACAATGTATCAGTCAAACACCCTTTTTTGACGATACATATGCACCTTTTTTACATCAAGGTATTATTAGATTCTTAATTGCCAGCTTAAAATTTAACCGTCAATACAAAAATGCACGCCTATTAGGCTATTTATTAGCCAGTCATTTAGAAAAAAATGCAGAAATGCCAGAGTTGATTATCCCCATCCCTTTACACCCACAACGCTATCGAGAACGCAGATTTAATCAATCTATTGAAATAGCAAAAACAGTATCAAAACAATTCAATATCCCAATAGACACAAAATCTTGTATCCGAAACAGAAACACAACACATCAAACTGAGCTACCAGCTAAGCAACGTCATATAAATATTAAAAATGCTTTTCAAATAATCAAGCAAATAGATACTCACCATATTGCAATATTAGATGATGTTATGACCACGGGATCGACAGCTAATGAGATGGCTAAGGTATTAAAAAAGGCTGGAGTAACAAGAGTGGATATTTGGGTATGTGCCAGGGCATGACATCGTTTAATAATTGGGGTCGGTGTAACATTTATCAGTTTTATTCCCTGAATCTATGTTAAAAACAAAAATACCTCTCCCGTAATTGACTGAAAGAGTAAAGAGGGTGTCAACTGACACCCTCTTTTTAAAACAACTCTGAAAAACAATTATTTAGAAACAGAACTTTCCCAGAATTTATTATCATAATTTTTCAGCTTATTGGTTCTAATCATAGAGCGGATTTCTTTTACATATTCTGTACCGCGCGATGAGTATTTGGTTAGACCATGTGCTAAGTCATGACCCGTTAGCATTTTATTTTTATTACGTAATCCAGAACGAACTTTTCTTAATGATGCGTAAGCACGACCCGTATTAATGTTATGAACATATGAATGCACAGAACCTTGTGTTGAAGAGAATTTTCTTACTTCGTGCTTAGAACCTTTGTCGCGACGTGATGGAACAATGCCACAACCTTTTTTAAAACACCATTGCCCAAAGAAATTATTTGCTTTAGTCGCAAACCTTGATGTACCCCAAGCTGACTCGTTAGCTGATTGTGCTAACGCTAGTGCTGGAGGAATATAATCAATACGTTGAAGTAAGGCATTAATAACTTGTTTTGTTGAATTTTTTTCTGTTTTAACTGAATATTTTTTAGCCACTTCTTGCAAAAAGTTATTATCGTCAGCCGTTAATACTTCTTTTGTTGGTAGAGCTTTGATTTTTGCCCTTATTATCAATATATCTTTATTGGCTTTTTCAATTAAAGGAAACATATACTCAAAGAACGCATGCTTCTTTTGTTTAACATCTTTCATTGCTGCAAAATCAGGTATCTCAGTTTTGGCATTGACATTGAATGCAAGGATTGAAATAACAACAAATACTAAGCTTATTAAACCACTCAACTTATTGGTATGTTTCATTTATTATTCTCTATAAAATTAAAAAAATGCTGGTGTAGCTCTACCAATTATAGTGTAAATAAAAAAACCAAAGGCGAACCTGGTTCAAATATATCCTTTATGTTTAAGAATACCTCGCCATTACTTTATAAGCACCTATTCTGGCGAAGATATTCTTGATAAACGCTGCATTAAAACATTCCAATTTACTCGGAGATTATAGGCAACCACATCAATCCCGGGAATGCCACCGCCTTTAATAATGTAATAACCTTGCTCTGTCGCTTCTACTCCCATTAACTGACAAACACCTTGGTGTAAATAACAGCCAAACCCTAAGCGATCATAACCAAAGGTGTCAAAAAAAACGTAAAAAACCTTTTGATATAATATCAGCAGCTCCAACTCCATCAACACTAGCAATATTCTCAACGGTTTTTTGACTGATTCGGTGTTTGGAATTATCATTTCCTGGCGTTCCTATCCAAGCCAAAAAAGTAACTGGCTGCCAGTTCTCAAGATATAAATTATTAATAAAACCTGATACACGCTCTTCATAGCACGCATCTTATCGCGATGAGCGTTGTTGTAAAGCATGGGAATCTTGGGCGCAAAGAGTATAACTCTGTTCATAGCGGACTATAGTCAGACCTACCAAACAACTCATCAAACTAAAGTTGGCTGAGCACTAGCGTGTCTTTTGAAATATTATTAACTTTCACCCATCCAGCCTTGTAGTGCTTCAATAATTTCTTTTGCCTGTTTTTCGCTGGAAATATTAAATTTAGATTTCTGTGAATACTCACCATTTCTTTTTTGGTAACGGCGAATGGTAAATTTATCAGAGCCATACTCTTCTTTAGTTCGGTTCCAGTCCTGATATTTATAAATAATAGTTGCCCATGCCCCTTTACTTAATACTTTTTTATCTAATTCTTTAACGGTTTCTATACCACCATCTTCGTAGGTTACCGTAAGTTCCTCAACTGTTTCAGCCATTTTTCTCTCGCTTTTAAATAAATTTGTTGCAGTCTATCATATTCTTATTTATTGAGAAATAAACAACCCGAATGCCCGGCTACCTTCCCCTGTTGTTATGGTATCAACCACTTTTAGTGTTTTAGCATCAATCACAGAAACCGTACTGTCAAACCAGTTTGCCACATAAACATGCTGATCATCAGGGTGGGTACTAATCCCTTCTGGTTTTTCACCCACTTCAATCACTGAAACCACTTTTAATGTCGCTGTATCAATCACAGAGACCGTACTGTCATCCTGATTAGTGACAAATAACAGGCTATCATTTAAAGCTAAAGCAGTCGCATAAGGTCTTGCCCCCACTTTAATAGTGGCTTGTCGTTTTAAATAAGTATTTTCAAGCACAGTGATGTCATCACTCTCAACATTTGCCGTGTAAATTCGTTCACCTTTTTTATCGACTGATAAACCGAATGGATGTGTCCCCACTTTTGTTGTATTTCTAATTCTGAGGTTTTTTAAATCAATTTGGGAAATACTATCATCTACCCTATTGGCGACATATAACCAGCGATTATCGTGACTCACCATCATGCCAGAAGGGGATTTTCCAACTTTAATTACTTTGATTAACTTATGCGTTTTTGTATCAAATACTGAGACTGTATTTTCATACCAGTCTGCGACAAAAACACGCTCCCCTTTACTATCAACCGCGATACCTAAAGAAGCACCTCCTACTTTTACAGTCCCAATATTCTCAAAGGTTTGAGCATCTAAAATAGCAAAACCACCACCATTAGGTGTACTGATATAAACTTGCTGTTTGTGATGATTAACAGCCACTCCGACTGGTTTACCAGTAACAAAAACCGTTTTAATCACTTTATTAGTTTGGGTATCAATAACAGAAACGGTGTTATCTAATTGATCAGTAATAAAAGCATAGGGTTTTGAAAATGAACTTGGGCTAAACAGCAATATTGCTGTTAAAAAAGACACTGTGAAATTTCTAGGATTAAGCATGTGAAAAAGTTTCAAAACAAAGCCTCAATCAAAATCATTAATGGAAGTTGGACTTTAGTCTCACCCATCTTACGAGGCTAAAACCCCACTTCCAAATATTAAAACAATCAATTACGTATCTATTCAGAAAAAATTATTAGGGATGCCCTAAAGAACAAAGATATTGATACTGACTGCATCAATTAAAGAATATTTTTTGTGTAAGGCAAGCCGAAAACTCACCCCACACCTTCAATCAGCTAAAATTATCTTTTTAACTTGATTTTAACATCTGACTCATTAGCACTAGAATCAAATTTTTGTGCCAAGCTCGTCAAACCATCAGTTAATACAGCAGTAACTGCTTTATCAGCGGCTGCTTCATTTAACTCTTCTGGTGGATTGTTGTTTACATACCCACGGTAATAAGTCGCAACCCATTTTACAACAGATTTACTACCTTTACCTTTAACACTAATTGTTGCTGCATAATTTTCTACAGGTAAAACAGGTATATCTTCATCTTGACCAGCATGTTGAATCGTTTTTACGCTACTCATATCAGTAATTTTATACTTATATGACATTTTGTCAGCTTTATGAGCTTTTAACTCTTCAGTAATTGTTCCACCATCAGTTAAAGTTAAAACACGAACTGAACCTTTTTTATTTCCATTATCAGCGGTAGCATTTGAAATGGCAGGATGCCATGACATATCATCATAATTACTAATAACATCCCAAACTTTATCAGCTGGTGCATCAATTGATATAGTTGCAGTCATCTTGCCTCTTACTGGCCCATGCGCACTAACAGTCGCCGAAAAAGCCAATGCTAACAACGAAATAAATAACGAAATTTTTCTCATATTACATCCTAAGTTGTGGAGTTTAAAAACCAAATATTCAATTATAAGGCACTATGCTAAAGCTAGCATATGAAAAATCAAAAAAATATATCTTTTAATCGAATCTATACCAATTATTAACCTATTTAGCTGAACCTTAAATGAATGTTTCTTCTATAAATCGGTAAAGAAGTTGAGCTACTGCTAAAAAATCCAGACACAAATACTCCAAATTTTAAAACAGTGCCATTTCGACCTGTCTTTTTTTCATAACCACACAAGATGCAATTACTCAAAGACCTCAGTTAAAAAATTCTGCATACTTATCCATGAGCGTTTATCTGCATCCGCTTGATAAACTGTACCAAAATCAGCATCATTAGCAACTGGATTGGTAAAAGCATGCATAGTATTACCATAATTATGAAATTGCCAATCAGCCCCGGCCTGAGTTAAATCTCGCTGCAAAGCAAAAATATCTTCAACTGATGCCATTGGGTCATCATTACCATGCAACACTAACACCTTTGCCTTAATTTGCTCAGATTGAGAATTTTCTGGCGCAGTTAATAAGCCGTGAAAAGAAACCACAGCTTTAATATCAGCTCCTGATCTCGCTAAATCAAGCACACACAAACCACCGAAGCAAAAGCCAATTGAAGCAATTTTTTTATCATCCACCCAAGGCATTAACTTTATAGCATAAAGAGCGGCTTTCATCCTTTTTAACACCAGGCTCCGGTCATCTATAAATGGCTGCATGAGCTTTTCACACTCATCATTACTTTTCCCTAAAACACCCTTGCCATACATATCAACAGCAAAGGCAAAATACCCAAGTTCAGCAATTTTTAATGCTTTTTCCTTAACAAAATCATTACGACCAGCCCAGGCATGGTTGATCATAACAGCAGGGCGGCGACCTTCAATCGCATCATCATAGACAAAAAAACCTTCTAATAAGGTTTCGCCATCAAGATAGCCTACGGTATTAGAAATTATTGCCATCACTGGCATCCTTATTGACTAATAAAATCATATGCAACCACTCTATTGGTAAGTGGCTTGATTTTTTCTTTTAGAATTTTTTTATGTTTAGGATTATTTAAATAAGCCTTCAAAGCTGCTTTGCTTTCCATTGTTACTGTCACAGCAACATCAAAGGTATCATCAACAATAGCTCTGCCACTTGGCAAAACAACCCCTACATGACGATTAACAATACCAGGCAAATCATTAAGTTGTTCACTCGCTTTAATAAAGGCATTACGTTGCTGCTCATTACCTGGTTGTTTCAACCAAACCATCACCACATGAGTAATTTTTTTATTTTCTGCTGCTATGAGATTTGTCGCATTTAAAGAGACCAAACCAAAAACTAAAACTTGCACTAAAAGTAACGCTTTTTTCATGTTATTTCTCCAGATTGTTTTAATGAATTTAAAAAACCAACAGCCGCATCTTCAACCATATCAAGCACTCGCTCAAAGCCGTATTTTCCACCATAATAAGGATCAGGCACTTGACGAGTATCAAGATGAGGTGCATATTCTAAAAAATATTTAATTTTACTTTTTAATAGTTCCGGGCATGTTTGCATTAAAATTTGATAATTATCATCATCCATGGCCAATAAATAATCAAAATCTTCAAAATCCCCATAAACAACCTTCTGCGCTCTTTGCTCAGAAAGATCAATACCTCGATCTTCTGCCGCTTTTTGTGCTCGCAAATCAGGCTGTTCTCCAACATGATAGGCATGAGTTCCCGCAGATGCAATCTCAAACTGATCAGCTATTTTTTGCTCATTGATTAAAGCCGAAAACACACCCTCAGCCGTTGGCGATCGACAAATATTTCCCATACAGACAAACAGCACTTTAATTTTATTCATATTTAATTTTAAAGTTTGTAACAAAACAACCGATACGTTCAATGTAAGTGTTAATTATACCCTAATTGACACCTAATAAATGGATCTACAGTTTGCATCCATTTCATAAACAAAAAATAATTTACTATAGGACACCTCTATTTATTCATGACTGGCATCTATACGCTTAAAATATTTGATAACTACGTTGAAAATCTTGTTAATAGCCTGCTATTAACTGCGATCTTCGCCTTGTTCTCAAATATTTTAAACGCATACCTGACCAGCCAGAATAAATTGAGATGTCCTATATTCTTTATCCTAAGAGTTTTCAGGAGACTTCTACTATGTTAATGATGAACTGGCATTCAGTTGGTGCCAAAGTGATTATAATCACCAGTGCCACTTTAACTCTCTTGGCAATTGGTCTATTAATCCTTTATGCCAATAACGAAAAACAAAAGGTTATCGACAATAACATTCAAGCTGCCAAACAATTGTTACTAGTCTCCGAATCCATCCGGAATAATACCATTGAAAAATGGGATCAAGGTTTATTCTCCACTGGACACCTTAGACAACTGATAAAGAACAAAAGCCATTCCCAAGCCAGGTCTATCGTTATATCAACCGTTCCAGTTGCAACTGCCTGGAATACTATCAAAGAAAAAGAAAAAGAAGGCAACTTTCGTTTTAAAGCGCCAAGGGTTGGTGCTAGAAATAAAAAAAATGAAGCCGATGATATTGAGCGCGAAGCATTAAGTTTTTTTCAAAACAACCCCGGCTATTCCGAATATAGTTACATTGATAAAGAAAAAAATGAAGTCCGTTATTTTAGACCCGTCAAACTTGATAAACAATGTGAAATTTGTCATGGCAACCCCGCTACATCACAACAACTATGGGGGAATAGCAATGGGACTGATATTCTCGGTTATCAAATGGAAAACAAACGTCAGGGTGATCTACATGGTGCCTTTGAGATTATCACCCCTCTTACCAATGACTTTGCTGAATTACATAAAGACATCTGGCTGGCCGCTGGCTTTCTTATGGCTACCCTTTTTATTATTGGTTTTACCAGCTTTTTTATCACCAATCAGATTATTATCACTCCATTAACCAACCTGGCATTAAAATTCCAAGCTATCAGCAGTGGCGATGGTGATTTGACTGTACGTCTTGACGCTCAGGGAAAATCAGAATTTGCATGGGTAGCTAATAGTTTTAATACTTTCGTCAAAAAAATAGCAAAAACCATTGAACATATTAGTGATACTAGCGAAAAATTAGCATCTGCCTCACATAATTTAGCTGATATTACCGAGGCAACCGAACAAGGAGTTGAGAGACAACTTGCAGAAACTACGCAAGTTGCAACAGCTATGGAAGAAATGACTGCAACTGTACAAGAAGTTGCCCGTAACGCTGTCAACGCATCCAACTCTGCATCAATTGCCGATACTGAAGCCCACACGGGTAAAAACATTGTTACTCAGGCTGTTGCAGGCATTAACCAACTCGCCTCAGAAGTTGAAAATGCAGCCAGTGTTATTCATGAACTTGAAAATGATAGCAATAGTATTGGTGAAGTTTTAAGCGTCATTCAAGGCATTGCCGAACAAACAAACTTACTTGCTTTAAATGCCGCTATCGAAGCCGCCCGTGCTGGCGAACAAGGTCGTGGGTTTGCAGTAGTTGCAGATGAAGTAAGAACCTTAGCCAGCAGGACGCAAAATTCAACACTTGAAATTCAACAAACTATCGAACGTTTACAAAACCGAGCCAAACAAGCTGTAAGTGTAATGGGTAATGGTCAAAAATGTGCCGCATCCAGCGTAGAACAAGCTGCTTCAGCGGGTGAGTCAATCAACACTATTAGTGAACGAATAGATACCATCAGCGATATGAACAACCAAATCGCAAGCGCAGCAGAGGAGCAAACAAGCGTTGCAGAAGAAATAAACAGAAATATAAATAACATAAGTGCTGTTTCTGATGAAACCGCACTAGGAGCAAGAAATACATCCGAAGCATGTAAAGCACTACTGGAATTAGCTGACCAATTAAGAGATACTGTGGGGCAATTTAAAACCTAATTTAGCTTTTCATTAAAAGCAAAGGATTAAAAATGCTAAACAAAGTAACCCTCATTGGACGACTGGGAGCAGACCCAGAAGTAAGATACATGCCTAGCGGCGGAGCTGTCACTAATATTCGATTAGCTACAACACGTCGCTGGAAGGATAGACAAACGGGTGAACGTCGCGATGAAACTGAATGGCACCGTGTTACTTTCTTTAACCGTATAGCAGAGGTCGCTGGTGAATACCTAAGAAAAGGTAGTTTAGTCTACGTAGAAGGACGTATTCGCACACAAAAATGGCAAGACCAAAGCGGTCAAGATAGATATACAACTGAAATTGTCGCCGAACAAATGCAAATGCTAGACAGCAAAAGTGGTGGCACGGGTAATTTTTCTGACACCCCCCCAAACCAACCCAATACAGACTATAAAGCCCCCCAACAAGCACCACCACAGCCTCAACAAAGCTCAAATACCCCACCTGCGGCATCTTATGAAGATTTTGATGATGATATTCCTTT
>JAGLUC010000296.1 GCA_023134955.1 Methylococcales bacterium
GCTGACATCCATCAGGCGCTAAGAATCAAGGCAGCTACAACTCACAAATCAGTTTCTGAAGTCGTAAATGAGGCGGTGCGCCTTGCACTACGAGAAGATCAGGAGGACTTGAGCGCTTTTTCAGAAAGAGCGAAAGAAGCAACATTGAGCTATGAGGAACTATTAGATGATTTGAAAGAACATGGTAAAATATAGCCTTGCTTTTAAAAAGTCGGTAGCAAAAGATCTTCGAAATATTCCAAATAAAGATGTTAAACGCATTTTAAAAAGTATTGAGCTTCTCTGCGAAAACCCAAGAGCAGATGGCTGCATAAAACTCTCAGGACAGGAGCGGTATAGAGTAAGGCAAGGTGTTTACCGTATCGTGTATGAAATTCAAGATACAAAACTTATTGTCCTGATTGTTAAAATTGCACATCGTAGTGTTTTATATAAAAATAGCTAACAAAGCAAATCAACATAGATCGTTAAAATCAAGCCGGCTGCCCCCTTGATTTGCAGTTATTACAGTTATCCATATAACTCTTGAGCGTGAAGGGTATATAAATCCGCAGTTACCTAAGTAACAATAACCAACGCCAGAGCCTCAGTACGTCAGCTAGTGCCCCGGCCACGTATGTTAGTGCGCAGGCTTTTAACACCTGACGAATTGCAGGCAAATACTGTTCAGGGACGTATTCTCCCTTTTCCAAAATCGGTAAGGCTTTATTGAAACTTGCATCCCATTCTTCTGGCAAGATAGCCAAGTACATTAGTACCGATACAAACATAGTCACTATACCGATGACTATATTCAACAAAGCTATATGGGGAATACGAAAAACCAAGGCAACAACGGGTATAGCAATTAAAATATAAATTCCCAAACGCTGTAGCACAAGTGCTTTACCCAGATATTTTTTACGCAATAAGCTGACAGATTCCTTGCGATTGAATTGAATAGCATGTCCCACTTCATGTGCAGCAATCGCGATCGCACTAAGGGATTTTCCATCATAGACTTCAGGGCTTAAGCGAACTGCGTTATCAGATGGACTATAGTGATCGTTATATGTCTCAGACTGTTCTACCTTAACTTGCTCTAATCCATACTGCTTGAGTAAGTGAAGTGCTAATTCACTTCCAGTGCCAGGCATCCCTGGAAGATGCCTGTGATGTTTTTTTAACACATAGGTTACCCATAGATTGGGTCCAAAAAATAAGCCTAAGACTATTAACAAACCAATAAGATACAACATAGCAGGGCATCCAGTAATAATATTTTCAGAAATAGAAAATAAATAAATAATTTATATAATTATAGCGCAGGATTTTTTTTCGTATTCTTCAAGGCGTAGCAACAGGTGTACATAACTGTTGTTACTACACAGAACGGTATTAGGGTCAGGCAACTTGATTTTGGAGCCCAAAACAAATCAAAAATTATTTTTAGCTTTCATTCTTAATATTTTAAACTTCAAGCAGATAATGCGTTGCCTCGAATCCTTTCATCTATTATCCCATGAGTATTTGAGTATCAATGGGTTTGATTTTGATTTTGATTGCGATAGCTGGTTATTAGCTGCATTTCTCGCTTCAATCAGGAAAATTTCATCACATTTTTCTTTCGCCACTGTCTCGTACAAAGGTTTCATATTAACGATAATAAAATCTTTCTCTTTATAGATTATTAGAATTTATCCAAAGCTGGTAAACTATACGGTTTATCTTACAAACCTATTAACTACTCTAAAAGCATGAAAAAAATTCTTGTTTCCGACAAATTAGCCGATGATGGCATTAACTTTTTAAATGAGCAATCTGGTATTCAGGTTCATATTCAGGTAGGAATGAACGAGGATGAGCTTTGTGAAATCATCGGTGATTATGATGCTTTGTTAATACGTAGCGATACCAAAGTTACTAAAAGAGTTTTACAAGCAGCGACTAATTTAAAAGTTGTGGGGCGAGCTGGTATTGGTGTGGATAATGTGGATATTCCAGCGGCAACTGAGCAAGGTGTGATTGTGATGAATACGCCTGATGCTAATGCGACAACTACGGCCGAGCTGGCTATTGCCCATATGTTTTCTTTAAGCCGAAATATTCCTGTAGCCAGTCAGTCGGTACGTGCGGGTAAGTGGGAGCGTTCTAAGCTGGTAGGTGTAGAAATCACACATAAAACATTTGCTATTTTAGGTTTTGGTACCATTGGCCGTTTGGCGGCAAAAAGAGCTGTTGGTCTGGGGATGCGTGTTATTGCCTATGATCCGTTCGTGACTGCCGAAATTTTTAAGGAATGCGGCGCAGAACCAGTTGATCTTGATGTGTTGCTTAAACAGGCTGATTATTTGACTTTGCATTGTCCGTTAATGGATAAAACTCGCGGCATTATTGGCGCTGAACAATTAAAAGCGATGAAAAAATCAGCCATGCTGATTAACTGTGCCCGTGGCGGTCTGGTTGATGAAAAGGCGTTGTATGATGCGTTAAAAAATGGTGATATAGCCAAAGCTGCTCTGGATGTCTATGAGCAAGAGCCACCTAAAGATTCGCCTTTGTTTGAGCTGGATAATATTGAATTTACTCCTCATTTGGGTGCATCAACTCGTGAGGCTCAAGTTGCAGTTAGTGTGGAAATTGCCAGACAAGCGGTCACTTATTTGCAAACAGGTGAGGCGATTAATGCGCTGAATTTATCGACAAAAATTTCTGCCGAGCAGTTAAAAAAGTCACGTCCTTTTATGATGTTGGCTGGTGTAATGGGTAAAATGCTGGTAAATCTGGCTGATCAACCGATTGAGAAACTAGAGGTTTCTTTGTTTGGTAAAGCAGCAGATGCAGAAATAAGAGCTGTTTCAGTTGAGGCATTAGTAGGGATGCTCGGTGATTTGTTTGAAACACCAGTGAATAGTGTTAATGCTGAAAATATTGCTAAAAAGCAGGGCATTTCTCTGGTTGAGTCTAAAACAGAAGAAACCCAAGGTTATTTGTCTTTAGTTAAACTGGCGGGGGTTTGTGCTAATAAAACAGTGTCTGTTGTCGGGACATTGTTAGGTGATCATCATCCCCGTATTGTTAATGTTAATCAGTTTGAGATTGAAGTAATTCCTGAAGGAACTATGCTGGTGACTGAACATAACGATAAACCAGGTGTTATTTCTGCCATTAGTTCTATTTTAGGTGAGTCAAATATTAATATTTCCAGAATGCAGGTCGGTATGCCTGATTCTAATGATAAAGCGATGGCTGTTATCAGTGTTTCCAGTCCTTTGCCTGCCAATATACTGGAAAAAGTAACAGAGCTTTCTTTTGTTAATTGTGCGATTCAGATTAATTTATGAGTTTTGATATTGTCTGCTTTGATTGTGATAGTACGCTAAGTAAAATTGAAGGGATTGATGAATTAGGTAGGCAATCGGGCTTGTTTGATGAATTGGTGGCATTAACTAATGCTGCCATGAATGGTGAGCTGGCTTTAGAAGATGTTTACGGAAAGCGCTTATCCTTGATTAAACCAGATAAAGCCCGGATGGATTGGTTGGCTGATTTATATATTAGTGAAATGGTTGAGGGTGTTGAAGAGGTTTTTAGCACTTTGTTAAATCAAGGTAAACAGGTTCATATTATTAGTGGCGGTATTCGTCAGGCTATATTGCCATTGGCTGAAAGGTTGGGATTAGCTGTTGATCATGTTCATGCAGTTGATGTTTTATTTAATGCTGATGGAACATATAAGGACTTTGACCAACAATCACCGCTGGCAAAAAATGGGGGAAAAGCAATTATTTGTCAGCAGATAAAACATGAAGATTTAACCATGGCAATGGTGGGTGATGGCAAAACGGATTTAGAAGCAAAACAGGCAGGTGCAAAGATGATTGGTTTTGGTGGTGTTGCTGAACGAGCGATTATGGTGGAACAAGCGGATGTTTTTGTTAAAGAGCATTCGCTAATGGCTGTATTGCCACATTTAGTTTAGGCAATTGTAGAGCGGACTTCAGTCCGCTATGAATATAATTGTACGAATATAGCGGACTAATAGCACCATGGGTGGTGTGTAGTAGAGTAATGCACTAGGGCGAAGCCCGTAGATAGAATAATGCAGGAGCATTATCGAGGAGCAATTACCGAAGTCCGCTCTACATTTATGTATTAATGTTATTTCGTTAAAAAGATAGTAGAGAGATAAGATGGCAGGACACAGTAAGTGGGCTAATATTAAGCATCGCAAAGGTGCTCAGGATGCAAAACGTGGAAAAATTTTTACTAAAATTATTCGTGAAATATTTGTAGCAGCAAAAACTGGTGGTGGCGACCCTGCCAATAACCCTAGTTTACGTTCGGTGATTGATAAAGCACTGGGCGCAAATATGAAAAGGGATACCATAGACAATACCATTAAAAAAGCTACGGGAGCTATGGAAGGTATTAACTATGAAGAAGTGCGTTACGAAGGCTATGGCCCTGGTGGCACGGCGATCATGATAGATTGTTTAACCGATAATCGTAATCGCACGGTGGGCGAAGTGAGGCATGCATTAACCAAAGCAGGTGGTAACTTAGGGACTGATGGTTCAGTGTCTTATATGTTTAATAAAGTAGGTGTTATTAATTATCCTGATACGGTAGATGAAGATGAAATAATGGAGGCGGCGATGGAAGTGGGTGCTGATGATATTATCACGCATGATGATGGTTCTATTGATGTAATGACAGCACCTGATGATTACTTGACTATTAAAGAAGCTATGGTTGCTGCAGGGTTTGAGCCTGAAAATTCTGAAGTTACTATGGATGCAGAAAATAAAATAGAATTAGATGCTAAAGATGCTGAAAAACTGCTGCGTTTAATTGATGTTTTAGAGGATTTAGATGATGTACAAGAGGTATATTCTAATGCTGATATTTCTGAGCAAGTTATGTCTCAAGTTGCAGAAATGTAATTTAAATCGCTGTTAATTAACAAGATAAGAAAAATATAGTGGCAAGAATTTTAGGCATAGACCCAGGTTCACGGATAACGGGTTATGGTGTTATAGAGGAAACTAGTCGCGGTAGTAATAAATATATTGCCAGTGGCAGTATTCGTATTAAAGCTGATTCATTTCCCGAACGGTTAAAACAAATCTTTGATGGCATTACTGAAGTTGTTGCGCTTTATCAGCCCGATGAGATGGCTATAGAGCAAGTATTTATGCATAAAAATGCAGATTCTGCTTTAAAGCTAGGGCAGGCTAGAGGTGCGGCTATTTGTGCAATCATGGCGGCTGGTTTACCTGTTTCAGAATATGCAGCCAGACAAGTCAAACAAGCTTTAGTCGGGAAAGGAAGTGCGGATAAATCTCAAGTGCAACATATGGTGAAGATATTGTTGTGTATTCAAGGTGAATTACAAGAAGATGCAGGGGATGCATTGGGCATAGCACTTTGCCATTCTCATTATCAGCAAACAGAACAAAGATTAAAACAGACGAGTCAATGATAGGATTTATTCGAGGTAAGCTAGTTTCAAAAACACCGCCTCAATTGGTTATTGATGTTCAAGGTGTCGGCTATGAAGTAGAAGCCCCTATGACTACTTTTTATGACCTACCCACTATAGGCACTGAACTGACTTTGTTTACTCATTTAGTGGTTAGGGAAGACGCACATATTCTATTCGCTTTTTCGACAGAACCAGACCGATTAATGTTCAGGACTTTGATCAAAGTGAATGGCATAGGACCAAAATTGGCATTAACTATTCTTTCAGGACAAAGTGCAGAAGAGTTTCATCGCTGTATTCATGACAATGATATTAATGCCCTGGTTCGATTGCCAGGAGTCGGAAAAAAAACGGCTGAGCGTTTAATTATTGAAATGCGTGACAGATTACCTAAAATATCTGATTCGATGAATACTGAAGAGGGACAGTCTAATAGCCATATTTCTGATCAAAATCCTAAAAAGGAAGCTATTAGTGCTTTATGTGCATTGGGGTATAAGCCTCAAGATGCCAGTAAAATGGTGCAGTCTATAGCTCAACAAGATAAAAGTTGTGAAGATATTATCAGGCTTGCTTTGCAAGGAGTTACAGCTAAATGATTGAGAGTGATCGATTAATTTCAGCCAGTAGTGGTTTAGATGAAGAACGGCAAGATAGAGCCATCAGACCTAAGCATTTAGATGACTATATTGGGCAAGAAGAATTATGCTCACAAATGGAAATCTTTATTAAAGCAGCCACAGCCAGAAGCGAAGCTTTAGATCATGTGTTGATTTTTGGCCCTCCCGGCTTAGGAAAAACCACGCTATCCAATATTATTGCCACCGAAATGGGGGTTAATATTCGTCAAACCTCTGGGCCTGTTTTAGATAAAGCAGGTGATCTTGCTGCCTTATTAACTAACCTGGAAACCCATGATGTGCTCTTTATAGATGAAATTCATCGTTTAAGCCCGGCGATTGAAGAAATATTGTATCCGGCCATGGAAGATTACCAAATTGATATTATGATTGGTGAAGGCCCAGCAGCAAGATCTATCAAATTAGATTTACCTCCTTTTACCCTGGTGGGAGCCACTACACGAGCAGGTTTGCTAACCTCGCCTTTAAGAGACCGCTTTGGTATTGTTCAGCGACTAGAGTTTTATTCCGTAATAGAATTAACAACCATTATTGAACGTTCGGCTAAGGTATTAGGTATTAAAATTGAACAGTCTGGTGCGGCTGAAATAGCTAAACGTTCAAGAGGTACACCAAGAATTGCTAATCGTTTATTACGCCGGGTACGTGATTATGCAGAAGTGAAAGCTAATGGCATAGTTTCAAGCGATATTGCTTCACAAGCATTATCTATGTTGAAAATCGATGATAATGGCTTTGACTCTTTAGATAGAAAGTTGTTGCTATCAATGATTGAAAATTTTGAAGGTGGTCCTGTTGGTTTAGATACTTTAGCTGCGGTCATTAGTGAAGAGCGTGGAACTATTGAAGATGTATTGGAGCCTTTTTTATTACAACAAGGTTTTTTAATGCGTACTCCAAGAGGCCGAATAGTTACACAGAAAGCCTATTTACATTTTGGTTTAAAACAGCCGGAAAAAAAATCAATTAATGAAGATTTATTTCAATGAATTATTTAACACATAATGCAAGTCACACTTTTTAAATAATGAGTCATATAAAATGAATGTTTTTAAGTGGCCAATCCGCGTTTATTATGAAGACACGGATGCGGGAGGTGTGGTTTTTTACGCAAATTATTTGAAGTTTTTTGAACGGGCTAGAACTGAAATGCTGCGAAGCATGGGGTTTGAACAAGATCAGTTAATCAGCGAACAAAAACTTATTTTTGTGGTCAGATCAGTACAAATTGATTATTTAAAACCTGCTATATTTAACCAATATCTTGAGGTTAGTGCGAAAGTGACTCAGGTAAAAAAGGTCAGTCTTAACTTTGAGCAAATTATTAAGCGAGGAGATGATGTGCTTTGTAAAGGACATGTGCGTATTGCCTGTTTAGATTCTATTACCATGAAACCTAAAGCAATTCCAGATAATTTATTACAACAATTAATATGACTAACGATTTATCAATTATTCACCTTATAGCAAATGCCAGTTTTGTTGTGCAACTTGTCATGCTTATATTACTTGGTGCTTCAGTTGTTTCCTGGGCATTTATTCGTGATAAGCATAAACAACTTAAACATGCTGTTATTGTCACTGATGAATTTGAACAGGCATTTTGGTCTGGGGTGGAGCTGGAAACCTTGTATAAGAAAATGGCCTCAAGCGAATTTGAGCCAGAAGGCATAGAAAAAATATTTTTGGTAGGCTATAAAGAATTTTCCAGGATGAATCAAATTAAAGATATTAAGCCAGGTATTCAGGTAGACAGTGCTCAAAAAGTG
>JAGLUC010000297.1 GCA_023134955.1 Methylococcales bacterium
TCTATCTGCAAATCACAACAGGTTCCCAAACAGTCCACAGGTGTGAACAAGTGTAACCAACTAAGGTCTATCTGCAAATCTCAATTACTCAGCCCAAATATCGTCCTCATTTATAGATTATATTGTTACCTTGTTTTATTCAGGGTTTGTGCTAGGATTTATGAGAATCATTAGTATTAAGAGTTGTAGAAATATCATAAGAGTTATAAACTTAAAAAAAATGGGGAGATAAAACGATGAGTTCTTGGAGCGATGCTACAGAGGAAAAGTTAAAAGAGGATGGTTACTGCGATCATTGTCAACAGGAAATTAAGGCTGGAGAAAGCTTATGGATACATGATGACGATGTAAAATGCTCACAATGCAAACAGAAGGAAATTGATCAGGGGAGCTAAGTTTTTAAGTGACAAACTCTGATGTTTCTCCTCTAACATAGGAAAATCAGTTAAGCATAAATTTTGTGTTTAACTGATTTTTTAGGTTAAAGGATACACAAATAAGCAATTGAATAAGGCTCTTTCGCCCCTTTGTTTCAAGAAGAAATACTCATATTTTATCCATACATGATGGGCAATAAACTGATGCCAGACGCACATGATAGCGTATTAGTTCTCCAGCCTCTATTGCTTGTAGACAATTGTCACAAACACCGGCAATTTCCAGTTTAATTTCTTCAAAACCTTCGACGGGCACTTCTTTTCCGTTAACTATCTTGTTCCACGGTTTTGATTTAACAATTTCATCTCTGTATCTTTCTTCCATTTGTTGCCATCGTTTAACTAAATGCTCGGCAATACCATAACGACGCAAGCAGTCAAGGATAATACTTTCCCTGTAGTCAAAAAGTTCATCTGAAATGACCATCCAGTGGTGTGCATTTCTGGGTCTATTACCAAGATACACTTTTTCTCCAGTAAATACCTGGCGCAGAAAACTATACTGTTTTTGGGCAACCCATTCTTTAGTGACATCTTCAAAATATGGATTAAGAAGATGATCTTGATATACACGGGTATAAAAATCATCCAGAATGACAGTCAAAAGTTTGCCTTCTTCCAAGGCTGCCCACATTTCTGGATCTGGCTCGGGATAATTTCGTCGTTCAGGCTGTTGTTCTTTGGAATTACTTGCTTTTAATGCTGGCTTTTTTTTTAATGTATCAGTAACATTCGACTCAAAACTATGACTAAGTTCAAACGGATCAATATGGATTTCAGCAGGATCAACACCTAAAGTTTTAGCATTTTCCTTCATTGAATACACCATCCCCGGTGTTCCACAAAGATAAACGCACCAACCTTTTAAATCTGGGTGAGCTGTCATTGCAATTTGACTGGCACGACCAGCTACACAGCCTTCTGGAACATCCCCGGCAGACACACACTGAGTATAATGAAAATTAGAATGCTGCTCAGTTAATTCTCGTAACGTATCCTGTAAATAAATATCCTGCTGATGCCGACAGCCTTGATAAAGGTAAATTTCACCTTTGTGATTACTGATTAGCGCATCGCGTATAATACCGACTAACGGAGCCAAGCCAGTACCTGTACCAACCATTAAAATATTTTGTTTAGGTTTTTCTGCGGTATAGTAGCTATTACCATCAGCACCCTGAAATTCCAGATCATCACCTTCCTGCAATTCATCGAATATCCAGTTGCTCATTTTGCCATTAGCAATACGTTTAACATGAAGCTCAAGATGTACATCCAAATAGGGTACACTTGCCAGTGAATAGCTTCTTAACAAGCCATCATTTCTTCGTAAACTGATAAATTGTCCAGCGTGATAATAAAGTTCAGTGGCTGATTCTAGTAATAATCTGCATATATCGGGTGCCAGCATCTCTTTTTTATAAACTACCACTCGATTAAAAATATCAGCCGGACGTGGTTGTGCCACTTCAATATCAGATTCAGGAATACATTTACAGGCAAGAAAGTAATTCTTTTCTGCCATATTTGTTTTTAGCCCTTCTTGTGACTCCTGTGGAACAGTTCCTTGAGTAGTACGAAGCATACAGACATGACAAACGCCATTGCGGCAGGAAAATTGTGTTTTAATGCCATTACGTAAAAATGTATCCAGTACAGTTTCATTTTTCAAACTGGGATATTCATTTCCTTGGTAAATAATTTTCGTCATATCTTTACTAAACCTTAAGAATAAAATAAATGGATTGTTTTAGTTGCCGACTGAAATCGCCCTACTTGTAAATCAAGTCTTTGAATACACCAGTGTTACGAATAAATCAGGGCTTTTTCGCTGTTATAGGAACCTGTCCTAGACATTTCATCACACATTCATCAATTGATTTTTTTACAATACTGGCGCGGAATGAGTCATCAACCTTTAACCAGCGTTCTGCAACCAATGCAGATAGCCCCTCTTCCAGAATGGCTGTTTTTAACAATTGCTGTCGCAGATCAGACATTTCATCGGTAATATACATGTGCATATGAACAAATGCTGGGGTATCTCCTCGGTAGTTATTTGGACCATTAAATGCAGCCACCATAAATTGCGTTTGTTTTAGTATTAAATTTGCTTTAGGTTTGCCATAAAAAAACTGTCCCAACCAAGGATGTTCAAAAATGACATCGTAAAACCGTTGATGAACCCGTCTGATTATTTCTTCACCACCGATTTTATCCAGAAAATCCGGATCATAATCTTCATCATCAGCAACTGTTCTAGCAATTTTTCGGCGATCTACCTTACTCATGGCTGATTTCATAACGGCAACGACATCGTCAAAAACCTCATTCCATGCATTTGTTAATTGCTCAGTAAATTGTTCTTTAAAATGTTCAGTGAAAGCATAAAAAAGTGCCTGTTTGGCAATATCAAAATGTTCTATATGAGCACCATACTTAAGAAGATGTCTTTCCCCCAGCTTTTCTAATGACATAGTTATTTTTTCAAGATGAGCTACATCCCTGAACGCCCCTAATGTACTGGAAAATTTTCGATTTAAAACAACTATATTGCCCGGAAAAACATTTTTTAAGTTTATATCAAGATGAAATAATTCACGAAAAAACAATTGTGACAGTTTTTCAATATCTGTACTTTTTAGATTTTTAATAAATGACTTTATTAAAAGGCGATTTGCAATTTTATTGCTGTTAGTTTTTTTGTTATCGTTTTTGTTCTGATCCATGATCTATTTCTATAATTTCGATGTTAGAATGCCCTTTACTTCAGGTATATATTTATCTTTAATTATCTGGATAAATCTTGTTAAATAATAGTATTAATTACGGACTCTTTTTATTTCCACATCGTCATCAAAACCTAATGAATTGCCAATCATCTCAAGTTTCTGTTCATCACTGGAGTCTATTTTCACAACTTTACATCCAATACAGAACATTTTTGGATTAATATTGGGTTTAGTCCAAATCGTCTTAATTTGCGCTTGAATAGGTGTTTTTGAGGTACCCTCTTCCAGTTCGTTAAATTCAATACAAACATCTAGCACTTTATTAATAGGAATTTGCTGATTAGTGACAAACATCATTCCACCTTTTGATAAATCAGCAAGATAACCTAATTGCTCATTAGTATACTGATCTGTCATTTTTAAATATTGAGAAAGATAATCTCGATTTTTATGACTCATAATTACACCCTTGATGATATACACTTCACGATCAAGAACACCCCATTCATAAACGTAAAGAGTATATAGACATTATTTTGATTAAAATACATTTATTGATTTAATTTACGCTTAATGATAAACACTCTTGAAATAATCAAAATATGTTTTCCAATGAGCTTGAACTAAGTCTATTGATAAGGGGGATTGGGCTCTAACTTTCTTTTTATAAAGCGAACTAAAGATTCGCGCCCCAATTTTGGTATTATCTGTCCCTCTCGGAAACTGCTTCTGCATTACTCTACTCCTTGCATCCATTCATTCGCCTGGCAAGTGATGGGATTTGAAATATTGGCAGAGCACTAGATTTATAAATTAAAGCAATTCAGCAATATTTTCAGCGGTTCTTTTAACATCCAGAAAAATCAAGCCCAGTTTTGCATTCGGTTTTGCCATGACAGTCAAAACAGCATCATCACCAGCATAGATCATTAAAACATATCCATTGTCACCCTTGATAAGAACCTGTTCCAATTCTCCTCTGTTTAGCTCTTGTGATGTTCGGTCACCGAGTGAAAGCATCGCAGCACTCATTGCCCCTACACGATCATCATCCATATTCGCAGGTAAAACAGATGCCATCATCAAGCCATCAGAAGAAATAATACCAGATGCTTCAATATCCGATGATGTTCCATTAAGCTCTACTAAAACAGATGTAAGCATATCTGTTCTCATATTTATTCCTCAGTATAAAATCAGTTATTAGTAATTATAGGTCTTTTTTCGCCAGAGTCTATACTCATACGAATCTACGATAAACTAAGCCGACTCCCATAAACTGATTATTGGTAATAATACCGTAATTTAATGCTATATTTATGCTTTCAACCCTATAAATTCACAGGGATTTGTGCTGTATTTAAATTTGATTTTTTGATACCAGATTGTCTAACATGTACTACACTAAGATAATCACAGCCAAAACAAACAATAAATAATACCTATATATTTGTTGTGCAATTTCTGGGAATAAAAATGACCTTGAGGGGGGACTATGGGTAACGAAGAAGGTTTGCCAGAGAGACAAGAGGAAAATGCAATATCAAATGACCCACAAACGGAGTCTGGCAAAACAAAATCCTTTGCTGCATCTAATGAAATTAAACTAATTATAGTCGGTAATGTAGGTTCAGGAAAAACAACTTCAATTAATGTAATCAGTGAAATACCTGTTATTGGCAGTGAGGCCGTAGCTTCCGAGCGTGATGCTCTACACCGAAAAGAAACAACAACCGTAGCCATGGAGTATGGGATTTTGCATTTGCAAAAGACTAAGTTACACATCTATGGGACTCCTGGTCAAAGACGTTTTGATTTTATGGCTTCCATTCTTTCCAAAGGAGCCGCTGGAATGATAGTGATGATTGATAATGGCTGTGATAGTCCAATGGGCGAATTAGATTATTTTCTTAATTTACACAATGACTTTTTGCAAGAAAACCCCGCTCTGATAGCCATAACTCATTGTGATGATATCCGAACCACAACCAATATGATTGATTACCATACCTATGCAATGGAGCATGGTTTTTCAATTCCCGTTATGCGTGTTGATGCAAGAGAAGAAAAGCAAGTCAAAAATGCCATTTTAAAGCTGCTAATAGCCGTTATTCGGAAAAAATCTGAGGATAATAAATAACAGCTCCATTAAATTATACCTTCTCTTCGGGAACACAACATTGGCGGACATAAGTCCCAAAACTCTTTAACATCCTTTATAAAAACTTATAACTTATAATTGCCATGAAAAAACAGACTAACAGCGAAGATATAAACATCAAAGGCCTGCTTAACTCCAAAAGTGACCTTAGTAATGAACAAGACCATCAGGCAGCAAAAGCCATACTAAATGCAGGTAACCAACCTTCAAAATTCCTGCGTTTTTTAATGCAACGCCTTGAGAACTATCGACAATCAAAAAAATTCGGGTGGTCTAGAACCTGGAATAAAAAACATGTAGTTAACTTTCAGAGCTTTAAACTTAACAATAAGGATGTCGAACTCAGACACATGGCACTACAGACAATTGCTGCTGAATGGCCTGAGATACCCGCTCAAGCCAATCAATTTGTACAAGAATTACTGACCAGCGACATTCCACCGATGGGCTTTGTGTTCATTCAAGAACACAACGATAACGGTCAGGTTTATGAAGGTGCGGTATTGAGTTTTGGGCGTATTAATAGTGCAAACCGCCGTTACCGTGATCGCCTGGACATTATTCTGGAATCTCCTATTAGGGACGGACAAAGCCAAGGCTTATCCAGAATGCGAATTTATGTAGACCCTTATCTGGAACATAAACAACCACTTTGGTCAGATACCAGGCAAGCTCCCTTTAAGCCAGTCAGCGAACAATTATTTGAGCAATTAACTGATATTTCATGGGGCTGGGCAGAAGACAAGACACGTTTATGGGAACACTGGGTCACTCAGTACATAGATTTCTTTGGACCAAGACAAACTCCAGTGCAATCCAGTTATTTTTATGTTGCAAAGCAGGCTGATTGTCGTATTTTAACTGAGTACAAAAAAGCCAAAAATCAGCAAGTAGCGTGATAAATTAATGGATTTTACAGTTGCTGTTATTCATCAAGTCAACAAGCTATCTGATGCGATGTGTTTTTTTGACACAGTTTTAGGTTTTGACCAACAAACTCCAACAGAGGATGGTGAATTGGTTGAAAATGGCGCACTTGCCATCCGCTTGGTACAAACTACTGATGCGCAGACAGTCATGCAATCTTTAAACCTTGAAATGCAAACCAAAGATATTACTGAAACAACAGTCAAACTTCTGACCTTGCCAGAAATTCAGTTAATAGAGGAACGGGTTGAAATTAGCCAACACCGCGTTGAAACCCGATTGCAAGCACCTCACAATGTTATTATTACCTTGGCTCAAGAATTTAATGAAGATGATTTAGGCATATTACTCCCTTTGCCGACTTCTCTGGATTGGCAACAACAGGCAGAAGACTGTATCAAACAAATGCTATTGCAAGTGCCTATCGGATTTCGTAAGGCGGCAAGAACACGCGTTACCGAACGTGCAGAAATGCTGATTGCAGAACAGGGTCTAATCACTGTCGATATAGACAGTGCAGTTAAGGCATTGGCTCAAGTGACTCCTATTTTTCAGCATCAGGGACTTGAAATAGCACTAAAGGAACGTGGGATTGACCCAGGAGATTTTTTTCAACAGGAAATTCCCCAATGAGCCAGCTTCTGGAAGTACCTAAAAAAGCCTTACAATGGTGTCGTATAGGTGTAGCTGCACGACGAGTGCGCCACACTCAGGCAGAACA
>JAGLUC010000298.1 GCA_023134955.1 Methylococcales bacterium
AGTTTTTTTGTTTTTATATGACTGTATTCCTGTTCAACATACTACCTGGCTGGACTGGAAAACTCGACATCCTGATAGCCTTGTTTTATCTACGGATACGGGATATAAACGTAATTATAGAAATAGTCCTGCTGAGTTTACTGAAACAGTCAACAGTTTACCCATTATCATTCGCTATGATAGTAACAATAGAACTGCTTCAATCACTGATCAGCATGGTAAACAATTCCCTGGTGTCAGGACATTTTGGTTTGCATGGTATGCGTTTCACCCAAAAACAGAAGTTTATGTTGCTCCATAGTTTCTGAAAGGAATGGGTATTTTGAACGTGAAGAATATATTGTAAAGAATCTATTGAAGCTGTGAGAAATATCAAGTTTACGAAAATAATTCATCCTATACTTATCAATACGGGGCGCAGGACTTTAGCCTGCTTTTTATAAGGCGGACTAAAGATCCGCGCCCCAATTTTTGGTATTATTTATTCCTCTCAGCAAATGCTCCTCGGTAATTACTGAAGTTCGCTCTATAATATCCCACTCCATCCTAATCACGCTCCATTTTTACCTCATTTACTTAATGCCCAGTCAAGATTTAATCAAACAACTTTCCAAGCAATTGCAGTCTTGCATGAATGTGGATAAACACCGTTTTAAACGTCAATTAGATCGCTTTCGCAGTGACCTCAAAAAAGGTAACAACCCTGGAGCTAAATTAACTGCATTAGCTGGCAAGATTGAGCAGTCAATTAGCAAGCGAAATAAACGACTAGCCAGTGTTCCTGCGATTAGTTATCCAGATTTACCTGTTACTGCAAAAACAACTGAAATTGCTGAGTTAATAAAAAACAATCAGGTGCTCATTCTTTGTGGTGAAACAGGCTCGGGTAAAACCACCCAGATTCCTAAGATTTGTTTGGCTATTGGTCGTGGGGTTAATGGCTTTATCGGACATACTCAACCCAGACGAATTGCCGCTAGAACAGTTGCAGATAGAATTGCAGAAGAATTAGCTCAGAAAATCGGTCAGTCTGTTGGTTATAAAGTCCGTTTTCAGGATAAAACCCATGACCAATCATTAGTTAAATTAATGACAGATGGTATTTTATTAGCTGAATCTCAAAAT
>JAGLUC010000299.1 GCA_023134955.1 Methylococcales bacterium
CTTTGTATCGACCTTGAAAAACATGCCCCGTACGAGTGTGCATTCGGTTAAACCGTTGAGTGTAAACACCGTTTAAATATCGCATACCCTTTGATAGGTTTGCATCTGGGAAGAAAAGGGGACGCAACCCTTTTTTCATAATCACTATGCCACGGAAGTAGCCTAAAAAGGGTTGCGTCCCCTTTTTCCCTTTTTCCCTTTTTCCAAAGCCGCATTGATAAATTTTATAGTATCTTAGGTATTCGCTCTGAGAATGGAATTGTAAAGAATAATGAGTTTGAAATTATTTATGGCCGTGAAAGTTTAAATGTTAGTAAGTTTCAGTTTGTAGTTGAGGTGAAAAGAGACTTGATTGACATAGAAAAAACACTTAAAGATGAAGGATTTAATGTTATGGAAAGCGGGTATGATGGAGCAGGTCTATTTTTACTAGTTGAAGACCCTTCTGATATGGTTGTGAGGGTTGGTGTGCCTTAAATAACTGACCATAAAAAAAAGGGGACGCAACCCAATGTCATTAAGTTAAGCGATAACCCACTGATTTATATTGGTCTTTTGTAGCTGGAAAAAGAGAAAAGGGTTGCGTCCCCTTTTCCTTTTTAGCTATTGAGTTTGGAATATTACCATTTAAGCCTGAGGACGTTATTGAATCTATACAGACAGTAAAGAAAGCTTGGCTTAGTGATGATTCAAATATATCAGAAGAAATTAGAGGACTTAAAAACCTTCAAGGGTTCATTGGTGCAAATAGGTTGTCAAGGTTTGTCAGAGCAGATATTTCAGAGCTAGACAGTACAAAAATAAGTATTGTTGGGTATTTGGATAATAAGAACCAGTTGTTTTTATTTCATGAAGAAGGTTTTAGGGAGGCATGTGGAAATGTTTCTTTTAAGAAAGTACTTGGGGAGCTGGATAAGCTTGGGTTGCTTTATAAAAACAATAATAATAGAAAAAAAGGGCGATTTAAAGTATCTAATGTTAAAGAAAGACTGAATTTATATGCAGTTAAATATCGATTTTTAGAACATGATTTTGGTTGAAATTATAAATATTTATCATGATTAGGACTAACTTTATATCTTACAAGGGGTTTAAATTTTACCGTTGAATATTATCTATATCTGTTTATCTTGAATTAAATGGATGTTATCCCGCTTAGAGATATTGGCTTGAAAATACCGTTTTCTTAGCTATAATTTTGTCTAACGAATGAAGCGATTCATTAAATCATATCTGTAATTATCTAGTTTCTGAATATCTTGTTATTTTGCATGTTATCCAGTTTAGTACAATGGGATTTGTAGCACCAATTTGGCAGTTTTAATTGTTGATAAGTGTAGATATACAGGTCGAGATAATAACTTGTTAACCCCCTTAATAGGCTCATTGATAATAATAAACTTTATTTGTGATAAGAAACGTATTTAGGATAAATATGAATAAATTTGAAAGAGGCTCAGAGTGGAGGAAATGGGATTTACATATCCACACCAAAGATACAAACAAGAATGACAACTTTACTAGCCCTGATTTCGATAGTTTTTGTGTCGCCATGCTTAAAAAGGCACTCGAAAAAGATATAAAAGCAATCGGTATAACCGATTACTTTGGCTTGGATAATTTCAAGAAGGTAAAGGGCTTTGTTAATGAAATTGATTCATGTGTGGATTTTAATGAAGATGAAAAAAGCAATATAAAGAATATTTTCCTTTTGCCGAATGTGGAGCTTCGTATAGTGCCCGCAACTGGTAGTGGCAGCTTAATCAATATTCATTGTATTTTTAATCCTGATTCCACCTTATTAGAAAAACTTGAGAATGATTTTTTTGGCTCATTAGAAGATTCCGGTAGCAATAAAATGAATCGCGCTGGACTCATTGCACTAGGAAAGAGCAGTGATAACAGCCTAGATGACGACGGTGCATATAAAAAAGGAATTGAAGAATTTCACTTAGAGCCATCAAAATTAATAGATTTATTTAAGGGTAAGCCAGAGCTTAACGAAAACGTGATTATTGCGGTTAGTAATTCTAATAATGACGGTGCATCTGCGTTACAAGAGCATTACAAATTATTTGAAAATGAACCAGGTTCATTAGATGCCGTTAGAAGAAATATTTACAAATTATCAGATGCAATATTTTCTGCAAATCCTAGTGATAGAGAATTCTTTTTAGGAAAGAAAAGCGGTTGTAATGAACAGCTTGTAATCAACAAATGTGGCTCTTTGAAACCTTGCATTCATGGTTCTGATGCGCATACAGAAGAAAAGTTATTTAATCCAGATGAAAATCGTTACTGTTGGATAAAAGCAGACTTAACCTTTGAGGGCTTGAAGCAGATTCTATGCGAGCCTGAAGATAGAGTAATAATACAAGCCAATAAACCTGAAGAAAAAAGTGGCTATCATGTCATTAAATCTGTTGAAATTGATAGCGCGATTAGTAAACAAGAAATTTTACTTAACTCAAACCTTAATACCATTATTGGTGGACGCTCTACTGGTAAATCAACGCTTTTACAACTTATAGCTCATAGGATTAACCCAAGTATTCCTGAAATTAAACAGTTTGTATCAGATATACCACAAGAATCCGTAAATATAATTTGGCAGGATAATGAGGAGAATAAGGATAGAGATATTGAGTTTTTTCCACAAAACCACATGTACAATATTGCCAGCAATAAGGGAAAGAAAAATAAACTAATCCAAGATATCGTTGAAGAAAAAGATGAAGACAGCCTCATCAGAAATTATGAAAATTCCTGCATTAATAACAAAAGCACCTTACAAAATAATATTGATGATTTATTCAAATTGCAAACCGATATAGATGAATTAACTTCAAATTTAAAAGAAAAAGGCGACAAGAGTGGTTTGGAAAAAGAAATTGAAAATCTGCAAACTAAAATTAGTGACTCGCATCAAGGAGAAGATTTTTCAGAAGATGAATTAAAAGAGTTTGAGATTCTTAAAAAAGAAATAGTAGAACTTGAGCAGTTGCAAAACACACTCGAAAATGACAAAAATGAAATAGCGATTTTAGAAGAGGCGGATTTATTCGATACTTCGTTCAGTTATAAACTTAACCAATTATCAGAAATCAACACTAAAGCCATACAAGAAATATTTGACTCTATTAAGCATAGTGCTAACGAACAGTGGAAGACTGGTTTAACCAAAAAATTAACCGAAATTAATACCCTCATTGAAACGCATAAGAGTGACATTAAAAATAAAAAAGAATCTGCTATCTTCAATAAAGGAAGTACCCACCTAGAACAAAACAAGCAATATAAAGAGCTGAACGACAGACTCACCATTGAGAATAAAAAATTAGCAGAAATTATTTCTCTTCAAACTCAAATAGACAAAGTAAATGCTCAAAAGAATACATTATTTACTCTAACTATAGAAAACCACATTATTTATGCTGCAAAAATTGATGAATTGGTTCGCGTGTTCTCATTAGTGCATGATGATATAGAAATAAAAATAGAAAAAACATACCTCGATGACAAGTGCAAAGGACTATTAAAGGATTTTATTAATCTTCAAAGCCAAGACAGACAAAATTTTGTGCGCGATTGGGGCAATACTTATCTAGCAAATACTAAAGCAAAAATAGAGAAATTTCTTCATGATTCACTAGAAAAGAAAATTGAGTTGAAATTATATAAAGACATTAAAGATTTAGCAAAAGGGATATTAACTGAAAACTGGTTTTCAATGTCATATGAGCTGACTTACCAAAATGACACGTTTGAAAAGATGTCAGATGGAAAAAAAGCATTTGTTATTTTAAAACTATTACTAGAATTTAGTAATAAAGAGTGCCCCATTCTGATAGATCAGCCCGAAGATAGTTTGGATAATAGAGCTATTTATAATGAGCTAGTAACTTACTTAAAACAAAAGAAAAAAGACCGTCAGATTATATTGGTAACACATAATGCAAATATAGTTGTTAATGCTGATGCTGAAGAAGTAATTGTTGCTAACCAACACGGAGAAGATTCAAAAAATAAAGATGACATTAAATTCCAATATGTTTCTGGCAGTCTTGAAAATACGATAGTGAAAAATTCAACAATCGATATTGTCCTCAATTCTCAAGGTATCAGGGAGCATACATGTGAGATATTAGAAGGTGGAACGGAAGCATTTAAAAAGAGAGAGAATAAATATGCCATTGCTTAGTGGAAAAAGGGCTAATCGGGTAAGGGCTGGTTTCTC
>JAGLUC010000003.1 GCA_023134955.1 Methylococcales bacterium
AGAGGATTAATTAGGTTAATGCGGGCAATCGTTGCTGATATGTATACCGAAAATAATAAAGGAAACTGTAGGGCTGCTCAGGTTCAATTAGTTCATCCCCATGATTTTAATTTAAATAATGAAAATATTCAGTCAGAAGTTTGAGCAATCAACCCTTCTTTAACAGAAGCGATTACTCATGATATAGCTAAAGATGGACATTCTATTTCTGAAGATTTAGATATACGTTTAAATACAGACAATGATGCACAAGATGTAGCTAAGTTAATATTAGTCGCATCGTTAGCAGATGTACCTGGTGCAACTCATGGTTTAAGGGATAGTGAAATTGTTAGTTACCTTTGTGCACCTAACCGTGATATTTCAGCAGTTAAAAAGAATATTATTGATTATTTGCCAACACAGGCATGGTATCTCCATCGCAGTCGTGATGGTCGTTTATTCTTTAAAAATATACAAAATCTAGCTGCTAAACTTCATAGCCAAGCGAATTCATATAATGAAGAAAGTTGTCTAAAAGAATTATGCACCTATCTTTCAGGGTTATTTACCGTTCATAGCCGTGATTGTTACCAAGATATTCAAGTTCTACCTGCATTGGATGAAATTGAATTAAAAATGGATAAGGTAACCTTAATTGTTACCCCACCCGCAGTAAACCCTCAACCTAAGAGCAAATTAAGCGAAGACTGGGAAAAGTTTTTTGACAGTGCAGACTTTAAAAACAGGGTAATGTTTTTAACGGGTAGTCATAGAACCATGGAAAGGTTAATTGAACAAATACGTCAATATAAAGCGATTGTTGATATATTGGCGGAATTTGATTCGGAGCGAATCGCGAGTAGTGATCAACAATATAGAGACGCTGAAAATTCATTAGATAAAATCACTTTAAGTCTGCGTAGTGCACTACAAGAAACCTTCACTACATTAGTTTACCCCAGTCGTAATAATACGTTACGTGCGACAGACTATAGAATTAATTTTGAAAATAACCAGTTTGATGGTGAAAAATTAATTAGAGACACGTTAGAGCAAAAAGGGAAATTCACAACCGATGTGAGTAGCGAAACTTTTAGAAAAAAAGCGGAAGCAAGATTGTTTAAAGGCCAGCAACAATCACCATGGAACGAGGTTCGTAGAGCGGCTGCAACCAACACGGACTGGAATTTTCATGACCCGCAAGCATTAGAAATCTTAAAAAATAAGTTACTTGATATGGGGGCTTGGATTGATGATGGAGGTATTGTTAATCGAGAACCACCTAAACCAGAAACAAAAGTAAATGTACAGCTGTTAAGTCAAAACTCGGATACAGGAGAAGCAAGCCTTAAAATTACCCCTGTCAATGGTAATAAAGTCTTGTATGAGATTGGCGAATCAACCCCCAGTACTGGTTCATTAGATATTGCAGAAACAAAGGGCGGTTATTCAGGTTTTACTAGTTCGGATATGCGGATCAGCTTCGTTTGTATAGATGATCGTGATGAGCATGATCAAGGTGAAGTCTTTGTATGGGAAAACACCTTGAAACTTAAACATGAAGTTGTTCAACAAGGGGATCAATGGACAGTTGAGTTTAAAGCAGTACCCAATCCAGCAGAAATTCGTTATACCACTGACGGATCAGATCCAGCGAGTTTGGGGGCTATTTATGACAGTCCTTTTCAAATACCAGCAGGGTGTCGATTTGTACAAGCAATAGCGACAAAAGAAGGGATTCAATCAGATATTGAAAGAATCGACATGGAACAATATCGTCAAAAAAAGGTAATGATTGAACCTTTAAAATCATTGACGTGGAAAACACAATCCCAAGCTATGTCCGCAAAAGCAGTCTTTGATTTTATAGAACGCCTTATTAAATATGAAGGTGTTGCCCACGGCATTATTATAGATGTCTTTGCTAATGATGATTCAGCCTCGGTATCATATAGTGCAGAGGCAACCGCAAGATTTTCAGGTGAACAAATAAAAGATATATTAGATAAATTACAAGCTGTCATGGAGGGTAGTCAAGTTAGCTTAAGTGTAGAACAAGTTAAATTTGAAAAAGGACAACAATTAATCGATTGGTTAGCCGAAATTGGACGACAAGTTCAGCCTGGTGAAATAGCTCAATGACGAAAGACATAAAAAAAACAACTAAAACTAAGAAATCAGCTCAACCATTAGGTTTTGGTTTTGATTATGAACAAACAGAACACTGTTTTATTGTTACTGTGCCTGTATCAAAAGCAAAGCAAGCGGAGGTTTTAATCTCAGAACATTTTCATTGGGTTAAACCAGAAAAAGGTGAAGAGACCGAACCCACATTTAATGATATAGATGCCCAACTAAAAGCACGCTTACATCGACATACTTGGGAACAAATAGAAGATCATATTAAAGCGGAATTTAACCGTCGTTTACGTAGTTTAGGATTGAAAGCAGGGCGTTGGTTAAAAAAAGGACAAATACCTGTTGATCGAACATTAGGTAAAGAATTAACCATACTTGCATGGGCTTTAGAAGATGCGGATCCTGAATTAGCGATTACCGCAGTACACAATTGGCTAGGCTTAGCACCTGAAGAGAGATGGTGGCTTTATACCATGACTAATGCTGCCACTGGGCATGCAATAAATGGAAGAAACAAAGGTTGGCGTAAAGCGTTACGTTTTGCATTAACAGAAAACCCTGTTATGGAAGGTGTTTTGCGACATAGACGATCTGAATTTGAGTTGTCTTTATTATCAGGGCAATAACACTTTAAGAAAGTTTGTATTTAAAGCTTTATTATAAAAATAATATAGCTATAATGATAGCCATAACTATAAAAGGGCTACTATGAAAACAAGCACTATTGCCGATGCCAAAAATAATTTATCCCACTTGATTCATCAACTTGAAGTTGAAGAACCTATTCATCTAACTCGTTATGGTAAACCTGTTGCAGTTATGATGTCAGAGACTCAATATAAGCAATTAATTTCACCTGTTAAAAGTCTGAATTCTGCTATTTTAAATTGGCGAAATCAATTAGATGAACTATCAGATATTGCTTTAAGTGATAAGGAGCTTAAAACAATACGTAAAGAGTCTTCTGGGCGTGAGTTTTCATGGGACGAATAAACTATTTATTAGACACCAATATTCTTTCAGAACCCGCTCGAAAGCAACCAAACAGTAATGTGATGCAACGCTTGGCTCAATATGATGGCCAATATGTAACCGCAGCAATTGTCTGGCATGAATTACAGTATGGTTGTGAATTGTTAGCAGAATCTAAAAGAAAAATAGAATTACAGTCTTATTTGCTGACATTGCAAGATGGCGGTTTAATTATTTTATCGTATGACCAATTGGCAGCAGAATGGTATGCAAAGCAACGAGCTGTACTTAAAGTGCAAGGTAAAACATCCGCCTATGCTGATGGTGAAATTGCTTCCATAGCAGCGGTTAATAATTTAACACTGGTAACGCGGAATACTGATGATTTTTCTGATTTTAAAAACTTGGAATTAGATAATTGGTTTGATTAAAAAAATAAACTCTTAATATTGATATAAATGAGGGCTTGATACTCCCGAATAACAATAGAAAGATCAATATCATTCATAAAACAGATCACTGCTGGCAATAGTGCCACCAACTACATACCTTAACTATGCCATTAACTGATAAAACTTTTATTGAAACGCAATTCCCTGTTTCACTAATTTCCAAAGAATCTTATAAAGAACGTAAAGCTAATTTAGGACAAACATTAACTGGGCTTGGAAAATGGTGGGGACGCAAACCACTTATTTTAATTAGGGCTTCAATTTTAGGCATGTTAATGCCTGCTACTGATAATCCGCAAAAAGACCGAGATGTTTTTTTGAGAATTCTAACAATGGATGAAGATGGACTTTGGCAGCGACGATCAAAAACTATTTCTGCAAATATGCTCTACGAATGGTTACCGAAGGATGAAATTGAACCTTTTGTTGATATTAATGCAAAAGGTGGTGTCCGCTGGAAAAAGGATATAGATTTAATAAAAAAAGAAGCTATTATTCGTCTTTATTTTGATGGTTTAATTTATGATGAAAAACTTGAATATTGTGCTCGGCCTGAACATATTGAGGGACCTAGTGAAAATTCATGGCAGATTAAATAACTAGGGTCAGATACAAATTAAATGTTATGTTACCAAAAAGAGGTCAGAGAAATACAGAAATACAGACTCAGGTCACGAATTACGAATTCTGAAGAAGTCTTAATAATTTTGAGCCAGAGCAAAATTAAAATAAATTAGAACCAGAAAAATAATCACAAACTCAAACCCCAGAAAATGGTATAACATACCCAATCTTAAGGAAATAAAGCCGTAAAAGTAAAAGTGAACAAAGCAGTAAAGGTCTAAAAATCGAACAAAAACAAGCCAATGCCCTCAACCACAAAGCCCATATTTAGCTTATTAGCCTCACTGTTGCTCACCCTGTTAATAACCAATCTGGGTCATGCTAGCCCAGGACTCACCACCGTCACATCCAGCCCTGACTACACCAGTGGCAAACAAGTCACCCAGATAGAAGATCTGCGAGTAAAAACCCAGGGCGGCTACCTGCGCATCACCCGTATTTACGAAGAAGGACAATGGCACTGGAACAAACGCTGGAATCCCATCGAACTATACGGACTAAAAAACCCCGATGCAGAACAACAACTGTTCGCCAGCACAGACAGTAGTGGAAGTGGCGGTGGCGGCAGCACAGCAGTCTACCTTCCCCCCGCCGATCTCCCCTACGGCATCATCCGTAACGAAGTTGGCTACATCTGGAGCACCGTCCCCACCAGCTACGAACACCTGACAGAAACTGAACGCACCTACATCCAGGGCAACACCCGCATAGAAGTCAACAACCAGGGCGAAAGCTACACCTGGTACGACCGCCTCGGCAGCACCATCCATTATGCAGGCACCCTCATAGACACCGACCCCGACCCCAAAGTCTACGCCCCCGTCATGCCAATGGCATCCTACAGCGACAACAACGGCAACACCATCACCCTCAACCGCAACGCCCAGGGACAAATCCAAAGCATCAGCGGCTCAGGACAAACCCTATTAACCTACACCTACAACGCAGGTCAACTCAGCAAAATAACCGACTACACCGGCAGAACCGTCGAATACCACTACACCGGCGACCAACTCACCGCCGTTAGAGACGTAAGAGGCGAAGTCTGGCAATATCAATATGATCCAGACAGCGGCTACCTAACAAGTAGCAGCGACCCCGAAAACCACACCATCAACTACACCCTGGATGGCAAAGGCCTACTGCTCAAACAACAAAGCGAAGACGGCATAGGCCTCAGCTACCAGACAGGCTACAGCAAAGCCCAAGACCACTACACCAGCTACCAGACAGACAGCACCGGCAAAGTCACCGAATACTGGCGCAACGCCCTGGGCCAAATCGTAAGAATAGACATCAACGGCGAAACCCGCTACACCATCGACAACATCCTCTCAGACAACAGCACCGACGTACGCAAAATCAACCAAGACAACTTCGCCGTACAAGGTATCAGATCAAGAGATAACTGGGGTCAGATACAAATTAAATGTTATGCTACTATTTAAATCACTCTAAATCGGTATGTTGTTATGGCACGTCTTCGAAGAATATCGCCAACCGGTGTTCCGGTTCACTTAATTCAGCGAGGTAATAATCGGCAAACCTGTTTTGCTACATTAGAGGATTATAGTGCTTATATTGGATGGCTAAAGGCGTATTCAAAAAAGTATGGAGTGGATATTCATGCTTGGGTATTAATGACAAATCATGTCCACCTGCTTTGTACGCCGCAGCAGGATGGGGCGGTAAGTTTAATGATGCAATCAATTGGTCGTCGATATGTACAATACTTCAATTATCAGTATCAACGAAGCGGTACGCTCTGGGAAGGGCGCTATAAATCGTGTTTAGTTCAGGCAGAGAAGTATTTGATTGAGGTTTATCGATATATCGAAATGAATCCAGTAAGGGCAAAGATGGTGGAAGATCCAAGTGAGTATGTTTGGTCGAGTTACCAGATTAACGCATTAGGTAAGGAATCTGATTTATGTACCCCACATCCTGAATATTTGAGGTTAGGGGGTACAAAAAATGAGCGCCTGGAAAATTACCGAGCTTTGTTTGCCCATCATGTGGAAAGAGGTTTACTGGAAGAAATCAGGTTGAGTGTCAACAAGGAAATGGCTATAGGTCATGACCGATTCAAGGAGGAGATTGAGGCATTGACGGGTAGACGGCTGAAGCCACAAAAAGTAGGGCGACCCATCGGGTGGCGTAAAAAAACGGATGATATTTAATGTGTATCTGACCCCAGTTACATTTATTATCAACAAATAATCAATAAGTTAGAGTAAATTGAAGGTTTTTAAAATCACTAAAATCACTTTTTTACTGCCTTATTCCCCCACTTTTTATCTTTACAAATGGTTGTTAACCGTTGTTTTTATTGATTAAAAGTGTTTTTATTAAATCCAATAAAAATTTATAGAATAATCCACTTCGACAGCCTAGTAGCGTCCCCTTTATTCAATGGCGGACTAAGTTTTTAAAGAGTGACTCAAGAAAAAGAGAGGCTGTTTTTAATAAATAAAAATAAAAAATAGTTGATTTTTAAGACAGTATCTGACCCCGTAGCTCGTTAAGCAACTATGGGGCACACTTGTAACTTTCAATGCTATAAATACTCCTCTTTTTAAGGTTAATGGTTTCATATTTACCGTTCTTTTCACGTATAGGGTGAGAAACTCCAGATGGTAAATTAAGTAACTGTCTACAAAAGACACTCTCATGTATATAGTCTCCATCTTTTGGCCATCTATGTTGTAGTCGAAGCTTTTTTGACTTAAAGAATTCATCTTTTAGCTCTCCAGCCTCACATGGAAGCCCAAGAGACTCACAAGAATACGATGCCATATTGTCAGGAAATACTCTATATGTGGAAAACTGACTAATCATCCAATCAAGAGATAATTTTGATAACCCATTCTTTAAATTATACCCACCCCCAACATTTGAGTGAACTCCTGGAAAAAATACTTCTTTAGGTGCACTAAGACCCCAGCCAGTATCAGTATTATTAAATCTCAATAATTGAAACGCTTTACGTTGTTCATCAAGAGAAATTGCATGAACCCCTTTATGAGCATACAGGCCTAACCGGTGGTTATCTGGCTCTGCATCCCAGAAGAGCCCTAATGCTGGAACGGTATCAAAAACACCAATTGCTTTAACCATAAAAGGTGGAGGTGTTGTAATATTAACATTTCCAAGGCTTTCTTTAGCTTTACTAATACTATTTGGTAATGTGTCTTTTAAGAAATATGGTGTTCCATCGTCATGGATATGATATGACTTATATAAATCGCCTACAGTTGAATGTAATGTTGTAATAAATGGCATAAAATCATACCATGCAGACTCAATACCATCCCTTTTTAACAAACCAACATAATAAAGCATTCCGTTAAGAGAGCGTGCTGTAAATGCTCCTCGACTAAACCCAAAAATAAATACCTCATCACCCTTATTATATGATTGCACCAAAAACCGATAGGCTTGACGAATATTTAAGCTCGCCCCAGACCCAGAGAAACCTCCAGTAACAAAATCAAAAAATTTAGCACCGACCCCCTTGTCATAATAAGGTATAACTGGACTTGCTCCTGTGCACGCCTGTTGCAATGACAACTTATAAAGCTTCCACACGTTTGTTTTATCAACTTTAGTGTTTCCTGTGCCATCCATAAACACAACTAATTTTCGTTTTCCTTTATACTCTTCCTTATTGTAATAATCGTTTATAGCTTTCCATACTTTATTAACATCATTATAACTATCGTCGGGGGAGTTAATTGTCTCGCAAGCCTCTGAAAATGGGGTTAAATAATCGATAGTCTTTGGAGTTGTTGAACACCCATACATAATGGTACAAGCGAGTAATAGTGAAATTATTTTCATCTGCTTTCCTTTTGACATTACTTAACCTTATTTATTTGACTTGACATAACCATTGATTAACAGGCAAATCAGCCTTGTTAAGTTGATATTACCCCATAAATTAGGCAAAAGTACCTATATCTTTCTACTGAGTTTAATTACTAGCCATTCTTATGTCAATAAAGTAAAGTCGAAAAATAGGGGGCTGAACATCCGCTTAAAATTCCATCCATTCTTTCAACAAATTAAAGGGCAAACTGTGCATTTACAGTTAGTTATGACTGCTCGCTAAGTAGGTTGAAATGAATCTTATAGATTTTAGATTTATAGTTTTTTTGTTTAGAAGGGGGGCTTTTGATAGCCTGGGTAATCGGTAAAAGCGGTGTTTTTATGATACTGTAAATATACCAAATATAATTCAAGGTTTGTTAATGACTCAACTACATTTTTATATCCACTGATTCAGTGGCAGATAATGTAAAAATTAAAGCGGAACATGCTCATTTGATGATCGATGCGCTGAAGAGTATGGCTTAATATGTGCAGATTTAACCACTCAAGGAAAAATAATAGGGCCGAATGATCTTTTGATAGCTGCTATAGCCAGAGCGCATGATGCTATTTTAGCCATACATAATTCTAAAGAATTTTAGCGCATTACAGGGCTACGATTAGAA
>JAGLUC010000030.1 GCA_023134955.1 Methylococcales bacterium
TTTCAACAAATTCTTCTTTGTTATAAGCAATACCTCCACCACTACCACCCATGGTAAATGAAGGGCGAATAACGGTTGGATAGCCTACTTCTGCTTGTGCGGCAAACGCCTCTTCCATGCTATGTGCCGTTTTAGAGCGTGCCACTTCAAAACCTAAGCGCCCCATTGCTTTATTAAACAACTCCCTGTCTTCAGCCATATTAATAGCTTCTTTGGTTGCCCCAATCATTTCCACGTCGTATTTTTCCAATACACCATGTTTATCTAAATCTAAAGCACAATTTAATGCCGTTTGTCCACCCATCGTCGGTAATACAGCTTCTGGACGTTCTTTTTCAATGATTTTTTCGACAGTTTGCCAGTCAATTGGCTCAATATAAATCGCATCCGCCATATCAGGGTCAGTCATAATCGTTGCTGGATTAGAATTGACCAGAATAACGCGATAACCTTCTTCTCTTAATGCTTTACACGCTTGTGTTCCTGAGTAGTCAAACTCACAGGCTTGACCTATTACGATAGGCCCTGCGCCTAATAATAAAATCGATTTTATGTCGGTTCTTTTTGGCATTTTTGTTAGATCTACTCTGTTATTTGTTAGCTGAATGGGTATCCATCATGTCGATGAATTGATCAAATAATGATTCCACATCATGTGGCCCAGGACTGGCTTCTGGATGCCCCTGAAAACTCATTGCAGGACAATCTGTACGTTCAATACCTTGTAAACTACCATCGAATAATGAATGATAAGTTGCTTTAATATTGTCTGGAAGCGTTTTCTCATCTACTGCAAAACCATGGTTTTGACTACTAATCATCACACGACCTGTGGTTTTTTCTTGCACAGGGTGATTAGCTCCATGATGACCAAATTTCATTTTCTCAGTTTTAGCACCACTGGCTAAAGCTAATAATTGGTGCCCCAAACAAATACCAAAAGTCGGTATTTTTTGTTCTAAAATCGTTTTAATCGCTTCGATTGCGTATGTACATGGCTCAGGATCGCCCGGTCCATTTGAAAGGAATACACCATCAGGGTTCATTGCTAGAACATCTTTAGCTAGTGTTGTGGCAGGAACGACCGTGACACGACAGCCTCTATTTGCCAGTAAGCGTAAAATATTACGCTTAACACCATAATCATAAGCCACAACATGCTTAGTTAAATTTTTAGCTTCTGTATGACCGTTTATTAAAGTCCATGTGTTTTCTGTCCATTCATATTGTTCAGCCGTTGTCACTTCTTTAGCTAAATCCATACCTTTTAAACCAGAAAAACCAGCAATAATTTTTTCAGCCGTTGCCACATCAATGGCATCACCTGCGATAACACAACCTCGTTGCGCACCTTTATCACGCAACAAACGTGTTAATTTACGGGTATCAATATCTGCAATAGCCACCACATTATTATCAAGCAAATATTGTTGTAATGATTTTTCAGAACGCCAATTACTTAATTGCAGCGGTAAATCACGAATCACTAAGCCACTTGCAAAGACTGCATTTGACTCATCATCCTCACTGGTTGTGCCAACATTACCGATATGCGGATAAGTTAAAGTCACTATTTGACGAGCGTAGGAAGGGTCACTCAGGATTTCCTGATACCCCGTCAGTGAAGTATTAAAGACCACTTCGCCAACAGAACAGCCCTCTGCGCCGATAGATACTCCATTAAATACTGTCCCATCTTCCAATAACAGTAATGCAGGTTTACTCAAAACTAGCCACCTTAAATGTGCAAAACGGGATAAGCCCTACAGCTTTATCCCGTTTATATTGATACTAAAAAAATTAGATTGATTTTACGTAATAATACGTCCTAGGTCATTAAGAATTTTTAAGTCCTAATACATCCTGCATGTCATATAAACCATTTGTTTTATTTTCCAGCCAGACAGTTGCTCTAATTGCGCCATTAGCAAAGGTCATTCGACTACTTGCCTTGTGAGTAATTTCAACTCGCTCCCCTTCATCAGCAAACATAACCGTATGTTCTCCGACTATATCACCAGCCCGAATGGTAGAAAACCCGATAGTCTTTCTATCTCTTTCCCCAGTATCACCTTCCCGTCCATAAATAGCACAGTCTTTTAACTCACGACCTAATGTATCGGCAATTACCTCACCCATGCGTAATGCAGTGCCAGAAGGCGCATCTACTTTATGCCTATGATGAGCTTCAATCACTTCAATATCGGTATATTCACCCATCACTTTGGCTGTCATTTCTAACAATTTAAGTGATAAATTGACCCCTACACTCATATTCGGTGCCAAAACTATCGCTATATCATTTGCCGCTTCATTAATAATCGCTTTTTGCTCATCACTGTAACCCGTTGTAC
>JAGLUC010000300.1 GCA_023134955.1 Methylococcales bacterium
ATACCACGTGCGCGCTCTTCAGGTGCATTATCAATTTGATCAAAGGCTTTAACTTCACCGCCCTGTGCTTCCGCCATAACTTTCGTTAGCGCTGCAGTTAAGGTAGTTTTACCATGATCTACGTGACCAATTGTGCCTACATTTACATGTGGCTTATTTCTTTCAAACTTTTCCTTAGACATATCTAGCGTCTCCCCCGAAGGTATTAATAACTAACAACTACAATTTATAAAAATATTTAAACTACAATCTAACTGGAGCTCATAACCGGATTTGAACCGGTGACCTCTTCCTTACCAAGGAAGTGCTCTACCGACTGAGCTATATGAGCCAAAACTCTTTATCTACATACTCCGGCTCAATCGTTACCACCCGACCCGCCAAAGACCAGACAATCATTAAACCTGGCCCCACTAATATGGAGCGGGTGATGGGAATCGAACCCACGTATTCAGCTTGGAAGGCTGAAGTTCTACCATTGAACTACACCCGCACAAACTCTGCGAACAGCTCCCATCTTCAAACTTATGGTGGAGGGGGGAGGATTTGAACCTCCGAAGGTAGAACCAGCAGATTTACAATCTGCCCCCTTTGACCGCTCGGGAACCCCTCCAAAAATCAAGCCGCGTATTTTGCTTGAGCGCAGTGCAACTGTCAACCGTAACGCGCTGATACGGCGAATATTTTTTTAGCATAGCAAGTTACCCGCTACAACTATCTCTCAAGCATCCGCGCTAATAAAAAAACTAACAAAAAAGCCGCGGAATAAAAACGCCCATAGCGTTAATGGCTATGGGCATGTATATGGAGCCGGTGACAGGAGTTGAACCCACGACATCCTCATTACAAGTGAGGCGCTCTACCAACTGAGCTACACCGGCACGGGGCGCAATTGTAGGGAATCAACCGACTGAAAGCAATACGATTTACCTTAAATAAGGCATTTTTTTTAAAAATATTTAATTTCCTGACCAGAACGGCATAAATATGAAAACATCAAGCACTACAATCACGACTTAAGCGGCTAATTTTGCCCTTTTTATTCAATTTAGTGTACTCGTCAAAAATTGATTCAGGAACACTCACCCCGCGGGCAAGCTGATAATCAAGCCAATAAACCATATAGGTTTTAAAAACTGGCTCGACATGCACATTAAAACCTAAGTTTTTGACTTTTTTCGTCAAACCATAAGCGCCAGCTTTATTCCTAAAATGCCCTAATGATATTCCATGAAGCTTTTCACCGTCACGAATAATATAAAAATCTTTTATTTTTTTATTTTTTAACCGCTGACCTGTGGCAACGGCCTTTTTATACGTTTTCTCTGGTTGTAAATACACCCAGAATAAGGACTGCTCTTTTTCCTCACGACTACGAAAATCTGCCTCCATCACGTAAGATTTAATTTTGCGTATAAAACTACGCAGTTTAGCCAGGTCACGAAATGGCCCAAGGGTATAACAACTTGTTTCTGGCAACAAAGGTGCTGGCAAAGCCTTTTTCGCTAAAACGGGCACTACCGGTGGCTCAAAGTCAGACTCTTTAACCTTGGCAGGCATAGCGGCTGGTTTATTTTCAGCAACTACTTCTGCTGGCGATGCATCAACTGACTCTACTTCCTCTACCTCAATGGTTTTTTCAGCAACAATAGTCGGCTCAGCAACGGTTTCCTCAGCACGCTGCTGCTTCGAAGCACTTTGCACTATTTTATCCTGCTGAACGGCTGGCACCGCTAACTCACTCAACAAAACAATAGGCTGAAGGTTTTTTAATGGCTGCACACTGATAGATGAATCTTCATCCGGCAAACTTATTTGCCACGCGATATAAGCAAGATTTAACGACAGTACAATTAAAAACAACCAACGCATTAACGCTCCACTCCATTTTCCTGTTGAGCCATGATGTTATATAAGCCCTGCATGATTAAGTCTGGCTCATGTTGCATTACTGGCATATCGGGGTAAGCCAATATTACCGGTGCAAAACCACCCGTTAAAATTATTTTTACAGGACCATTCATTCTATTCTGCGCCAACTGACAAAGCTCTCGTATTCCCGCCTGCAATAATATATGCAAGCCCTGATTCACGGCATCATCCGTATTATCCGGCACACACTGTTGATGAAACTGCAAATCAAAAGTTGAGGACACATTCATCGCGTCTGCCTGTAATGCTACGTGCATGGTCGCGTAAGACGGTAGAATATACCCCCCTAAATGCTGACCATTTTTTTCTACAAAATCAAAGGTAATGGCAGTACCCGCACTAATGATACAGAGCGAAGTATCAGGAAAATTTTGACAAGCGGCGACAAGCGCAGCCCATCGATCTGCCCCATGCTGCTCAGGCTGCTGATAGGCATTAATTATATTTTTATATTGTTTTTTTGTTTTCAGGTATTGCGTCTCTAGCTGCCAGTGTTGCATAACCCATTCGCTTAATGATCGCTGCATTTGCTCACCCGCAACACATACTGCAAAAACACAAAACGGCTTTTCTAGCACTGAAAATAATTGATCAAAACGTGTGACAGGCTTATCTTTTTCATATTGTGCAACACCTCGATCAACAATTTTCTCCGACTGCCATAAAGCCCATTTAATTCGACTGTTGCCTACATCAACCGTTAGTATCATTATTCAACAAACCCTTTAACAGGCCGAACACTGACATCCGCACTATTAAATGCACATTGCCGCCCATCAACCACAACTAACAATTCCGCCTCATCATTTACACCTTGTGCAACACCGGACAACACTTCTT
>JAGLUC010000301.1 GCA_023134955.1 Methylococcales bacterium
TGTGGTTAGTTCATAGCCATGTAATAGAATTAACACTATGCCCCAAGAGTGTAATGTTAACTCACTCCACCAGTTACATATCACTCTGTTTTATACTGAAACCCTGCTCTAACACAGCGCAAAATGCTGTAACTATAAGCTTCGTCAAATTGTTCAAACAAAGGTTTTAATGCGTTTTTCTGTTCTTCTGGTAAATTGATAATTGCATCTTCTATTTGCTGAATTTCCTTTTCATCCAGATCAACTACTTCGTTGGCTGATACGCTACCTTCTTCAATCGCCTGGGATAAATGACTATATATTGTCTCTATTTTCAGTTCTCTTCGTTGTGCAATCGTTTCTACTTTATGTCCTTGCCTGAACAGTGCCACTGTTTCTGCCACTGTGTCAGTTAAATCAGTATCGGCAAAGCCTACCAACACTTCCAGAAATTTTTCCCCATATAATTCTAATTTCTTTTCACCTACGCCTGATAGGTAACTCATTTGTTGCAAATTACTGGGCTTTTCATCCATCATCGCCATTAAAGTGGCATCATGAAAAATCACAAAGGGTGGTACATCCTGAGCATTGGCAAGCTCTGTACGTTTTGCTCGTAACGCTTCCCATAATTGATTATTATGATCTTCGCTAAAGCTTCTTTTCTCACCTTTTTTACGCCTTCCTTTTTCAGGCGCAATATCTTTGCGCAGCATGACGGTTTGCTCGCCTCGCAAAATAGGTCTGCATTTTTCTGTTAGTTTAAAAGCTCCGTAAGCGTCAAAATCAACTTCCACATAGCCATTAGCTACTAGCTGCCTAAAGACTGATCGCCATTGTTGCTCATCTAACTCTTTGCCTATGCCAAAGGTTGATTGTTTGTCATGTCCAAAATTAATCATTCTTTCACTTGATTTACCTAGCAATACATCAATTAAATAATTAACCCCAAAGCGCTGTTCTGTTCGATAAATACACGACAAGCCTTGCTGTGCTGCAACTGTGCCATTCCATGTTTCTACTGGCTCTAAACAGGTATCACAATTACCACAACCTTCTTTTAACTCATCACCAAAATAAGTCAGCAATGCTTGTCGCCGACAACTGACCTGCTCACATAATGCCAGCATGGCATCTAACTTGTGCAGCTCCAGGCGTTTATGTGCTTCATCGGCATCAGAATCACCCAGCATCTTACGTAAGGTAATAACATCTTGTAAGCCATAAGCCATCCAGGCATTTGCAGGTTCTCCATCACGCCCTGCCCGTCCTGTCTCTTGATAATAACCTTCAATACTCTTAGGTAAATCCAAATGGGCAACAAAACGTACATTAGGCTTGTCTATCCCCATGCCAAAAGCAATGGTCGCAACAATAACAACGCTTTCCTCCATTAAAAAACGGTGTTGATTCTGTTGCTTTACCTCATTAGGTAATCGCGCATGATAAGGTAAGGCGTTAATGCCTTTGCCTGCTAACCATGCTGCAGTTGATTCTACTTTTTTACGGGACAAACAATAGACGATACCTGCATCACCAGAATGTTCAGCCCTTATAAAATTAAGTAATTGTTGTTTGGCATTTTGTTTTTGTACGATGCGGTAACAAATATTAGGGCGATCAAAACCACTAATAAATGACTGGGCTTGCGTTAAATCCAGTCGTTTAACAATCTCTTCACGGGTTTTTTCATCCGCTGTGGCGGTTAATGCAATGCGTGGAATATTTGGAAATCGCTCATGCAACAAAGAGAGTTTTAAATAATCCGCCCGAAAATCATGCCCCCATTGCGACACACAATGCGCCTCATCGATGGCAAATAAGGCAATATCAATACGTTCAAATAATGATTGTGTCCAGGATGAAGTAAGTCTTTCTGGTGCTATGTAGAGTAAATCCAGCTCGCCTTGTTGCAATTGATATTCAACCAGACGGGCTTCATCCATGGATAAGGTCGAGTTTAAAAAAGCAGCTTTGACCCCCAATTGATGCATTGCGGTGACTTGATCTTGCATTAAAGCAATTAAAGGCGAAATAATAATACCTACGCCAGACCGAACAATCGAGGGGATTTGGTAGCATAAAGACTTACCACCTCCAGTAGGCATTAACACTAAAGCATCTTGACCGGCAATAAGCTGGTTAATAATCTGTTGTTGCTGGTCTCTGAAATTCTCATAGCCAAAAACAGATTTAAGCAGCTGTTCGGCTTGAAGATTATTATTGCTATCTTGTTCTATATTAATAAACTACTCCACACATTCATAAATAACCCCTTATAATGATCAGATCAGATTATATCAAGATCAACTGGGTTAGCCCCAATGCCATTTAGTTAAGAAATAAATCACTACCCAGTGAGTTGGTTTTAGGGCGCAGGCTTCATCCTGCATGGCTTATACGAAAAATGCAGGCTGACGCTCAGTATAATAACCACATCTTAACTTAACAGCATAGTGGTTAAACCCAATGTCGTTAAGTTTAGGTGATAACATAGGATGTGCTGAGGAAACGAAGCGCATCAATCGCGAAAGATGCGCTCGGCAATTGCTCCTGCATTGCTCTACTACACACCATCCATGGTGTTATTCGT
>JAGLUC010000302.1 GCA_023134955.1 Methylococcales bacterium
ACTTCGTTGTTCTCTTGGCACACAATTGTGACGCTTTAAATGGTCAAGTGGATTTTTTTGTTATACGCTCTTTTCTCACAATTGCCTTTGGTAAAGTATTAATGACATTACCTGCACCGCTATATAAGGGCAAACCAAATAAATTGTCAAACTCTGTATGTGTTGGTAATGGGTATTGGAAATAATTTAAGTTTTTTGCCGCTATAAAAAATAAACGCCTTCTTTTTTGTGGGGTTCCATAATCAGCTGCCATAAGCTCTCTATGAGTAACGTCATAACCAATATCTTTAAATGATTTGTAAATTTCTTCAATCATATTGGCTGACTTCACTTGAGCTAAACCGTAAACATTTTCCATTACGACTATTTCTGGTTGAAGCTCTTTTATATGCTTTATATAATCCCGATATAAAATACCCAACGGATCATTAGTTGCTTTTTGTTTTCCTGCAACACTAAAAGGTTGGCATGGGGGGCCACCAATAATAATATCTGGATTTCTTCCTATTTCATTTTTAACCTTTTCAGACGATAGTAAAGTTATATCAGCTCTATGAAAATTCCAATTTTCCCTATTATGTTGGATAGTAGCTTCTGCCCATTTTTCAATATCTGTTGAAAATGCTGTATCAAATTTTATTACATCATTTGATGCATTTTCAAACCCTAAATCCAAACCTCCTGCACCCGTAAAATATGAAGCTATTTTAAGCACTCCATGTTTATTTAAACGCTCAAAATACTTTACAACTTCTCTTGCTATAGCCGTAGCTAATCTCACTGGCACTGCATTTCCAATTTGCTTCTGAGTCTGACCTAGTGTGCCTTTAAACTCATAATTGATTGGGAAGTCTTGCAAAGCAGCGGCTTCTCTAGGCGTGATATAACGGTTTTCCGTAGGATGCACAAACTTATTAAATATATACCCTGTAACAGTAAGAGATGGCTTATCATGCTCTAGCCTCAAAAGGCGCATATTTGGGCCACCTGTTTTTTTATCTCCTTTTCTTACAAAGCTTTCATGCTGTAAGTGTTCGGGAAGATCTCCCATTTTTCCACCAGGAGGCAAGTGAATCATTCTTTCTAAAACAATGCCTTCATATTTCCGTGTTTCATGGTTGGGTATTTTCATAAATTAATATCGCGTAAAATTGGCTCTTCTAACGTGATAACAAAGTCAAATGCCCTTCTAAGGTCTTTGAGCATTATTGCTTTAGCCCCCTGCATTTCAACTAAATCATCATCTAACCCCCAGTACATTTTGATAAATGGTGTAATGTATTCATTACCATGACGATATGCTGGGAGGTTCGATATTATAGCTGTTTTAATATTACTATCAGATTTTATGTGAGTTCCAATTTTTAATGATTGATAAATAGCCTTTTTTATATCATCCGTTCTATCCATTCCAGCACTTGTTTTGCTATCACTTATTGATTCCTTCTTTGGCCAACCATCACGATCTTTTGCAATTTTCGGTGGGCTACCGCTTGCATTAGCAAGGTAATACATCCTATTAGTTCTATCTTTTTTAGAATAAGCCTCTTTTGCTTCTAACCACCCCTCAATACAAGAGTTAATTGTTTTGGAATTAATTGGATTTACCATGAAATCGACAAGAGGCTTAAATGGCCAAAGGCTACCACCAACTTTACCTAAATCAACTTTGTCACCATTATGAAAATAAATAGCGGAATCACACTCTCTAAGCTGTGATGTTGTAATTGTTATTTTTTCATGCTCACCATTCAAGCAACTATCGCCGACTTTAAATATAAATGGGTATGTTAAAAGAGGAGCAGATTTGGCCTCAGCCAAAATTATCATGCCACTACTGTGTTTCAATACAGCGTCAGCGGCTTCAGTACCACCCACAGCAACTACTTCATGTAATTCTGGATATAGTTTTTCTATGAAGCGTAATATAACTTCACTACTTAGTTTACCCAACGCACCAGACTGTGGTTTTACTGCTTTTTGATAGCTCCATTTTTCAGCATTTGAGTAACATGGAGAGCATAAATTAATAAACCCTAAATGTGCATTAAATTTTGATGGGGCGTTATTACACCCCTCAATATGCTTCTCTAATCCTGACGTAGCATCTATATATGCCATAGACATAACCACATCAAAACAAAAACCTTGAGCATGTGGTTTTTGATGTTTTAACCACTCGAGAAGTCTATCAATTTCAGTACGCCAAGGGTAATCTTTAAGAGGCTCTCTTCCATTTATATTCTTTAGATCAAATCCCATTTTTAACTTTACTCTCAATTATTGTTTTTGCGTATAACGCCCACATCACCAGACCCAGTTAGTGGCAGGGTTTTTTGCGATAGCAAAAAGCATGACGCTTACTGGGGTCTGAGTGCATGTGATTGTTATTATATTACACAGCAGCATATTATTATGAAACGACAAGAAAAAGAACTTATTGCTATAGCACAGGAATTCTGTAATGTTTATGTAAACAAAGGTGTTTCTATAGCAATAGCTCATGCGTTTAATAACCCTGATGGTATCGTGGATATTGAATCAAACGAATATAAAGAAATTTCTAATGCTTATTGGCAGACCCCTTCAGATATGATTCCAGACGATCTTTTGGATGATGCCCACGAGTTGTGTAGTGGGAGCAGGTGCAAAAAATGCCGTGATAGGGCTCTCCAATTACTTCTGTGTGATGAATCAATTCAAGATCATAACCAGGCGCAGGTAGCCCTGAATATTTTGATAAAGAACGCATACGACAACAGTGATAACATTGGATGTAGCCATGATTTTTGTGTGATTGATTCATGCTCTATTTCATCATAACGCCAAAATAACAAGCCACAAATGAAAGTAGAAAGACCGTTTTGTGGCATTAATTTTAATAACTAAAGTTTCGGAGTTCATTTA
>JAGLUC010000303.1 GCA_023134955.1 Methylococcales bacterium
CTTCGTTTCATACGGGCTACAATATTTGTTTATAAAAGAGTGTCGAAATACCTGCCAGAACTTTTGGAACGATTAATACTTACTCATTCACACTGTACATAATCCACCTTAACCCCAGCTTTTTTCAAACGCGACTTTGCTTTAGTTTCTGCAACACTTGCTTTTGCAGCATTTACTTTAATTGGTTCTCCGACAACAGAGCCATTAGCATAAGCAGTACAGTTATAAGTCTTAGCGTATGAAGCTGTGCTTATTAACATCAGAGCCAAACTCACAATCAGTTTTTTCATTTAAATATCCTCATCATCTATATACTCTTAACTTAACGCTCAAGAATATAAATTAAAATTACTAAGTATCATTCAATACTTAGCAGAAAGTAAAAATCAACATAAAACATTTTACACGGATTATATGTTTAATAAAACATGACCTTTAAACTATTTTGTAGCAGATTCTTAATTCAACAGTGACAACTAAAACCCATTAAAAATAAAAAGACTATAAAAAACATCCATTTAGTCCGCAATACTCAAGGGGATAGCATTATAACTCTGCTCATAACGAACCAAAGCCGCGCTCTACAACACACCCTATCAAACTAAAGTTGTCGAGGCACTAGCCGTTAAAAACTATATCGTATTGAGCCAAAGATATTATTATTTTTCTCAAATTGTCCAAAAAAAGTACTTTGTTTGCTACCGACAAAGAAATTACCGCCCATTTCTACTTGCCAGGCATCTGTCACTTTATATGCCACTTTAGGTCTAAAATAGGCATCTTGATCAGAAGGCGAATAAAAGGTGAATAATGACCAGATTACATTTTGTTGATGGGTCATTAAGGTCAGTCTGTTAGTAATCAAGTGCCTCACTTCATCTCGTAAAACCGTTGCACCAATGCTATTCTGTGCTGCTTGATAATGCTTATAATCTTGCATCCATTCCACATAATACTGCATCCCAACCGAGAAATTTTTAACCACTTCCTGTTCATAGCCAATCAAAAAACGGGCTTCGCTATTTGGTGTAAATGGATTGGAGCTACTGCTTTTCTCATAGGAGTCATAATAGCCTACTTCAATATTAGCAATACCTTGCCATACTGGACGGCGAATACTGGCACCTAGTGATCTCATTTTTGGGTAACGTGGGTTTCCTGTGCTGGTATTAAATCCAACTGGACTTTTCCAGAAGCCATGATAACCATATAACGCCAATTCATTAACACCAATATTCTTATAGATACGCATGGCGAACTCTTCTGAATAAGGGCGTTCGGGGGTTATGATTGCAGAGTTTCCAACTAAAGTGCCTGTATTTGGACTGTAGAATGAAATCTTTTCTCCTGTGATACCCCGATCAGCATCAAACCAGGGTGTATAAACAAAATCCACATTGCCATAATCAGAAAAGAATGAGCTTTTGACCGAATCGGAAGGTGCTTTTAAGTATTTTAGATCTCGCCCAGTAAAAAAAGCCTGCCAATCTTTTGGGAATAGATCATTAATAAAGATTAAATCCCCAGTCCCCCAAGTCAAAACCTGACGACCTACTTTTAAATCCATAAATGAAAAAGGGCTAAAAGCAAAATTTGCTTCTCGTAAATCTATCCAGCCTCTTCCTTTATCCAGAGCAATATCATAGGAATTAACAGTCGCATCATAAAGCACATCGGTAATTAAATTAACAGAAACAGAGCCAATCTCTTTCTGCAAAGCAATCTGTAATCGTGTTTCACCTAAAGAAAGCTGCCTTTGATTAGGGTCATTTTGTGTACGTATGCCACCTCGCATATCAAAAAAACCACTGACATTGATAAAAGGCTCATCAGTATCAAATTGATTAAATTTATTTTCAGATTGATTACTCAGCCCACTAGGTAACGCAGGCGAAACACTGGGCTTTAGTCCACTAGGTAAAACAGGTTTATTATTTAGTCCAGAGGGTAACGGTGGTGCAGCCTGAGTTACTCCGTGACTAAAAACAAAAAAACAAATTAATAAGGTTAGTCGTTTGATTTTAAATTTAAGCATTACTTTTTCGATTGACTAGCGCAAAAGTTTTCTAGGAGCTTTTCTTAAAAATCGTTCACTAAAAATTTCATCAGGAATTCCAACATCGTACTTCACAGAGCTATATTCCATAACTGTACTGCTTCCCGTTTTAAGGTTTTTCACTTCTGCTTTAGTAATGGTCGGGTGTCCCTGAATAGTGTCAACCGCTAAAGCTGTATATACTTTGGATTTAGCACCTTGCTTGTCAAAATATTCTGTTTGTATCGGTAAAAAGCTGGTTTTATGGATGTACATAATATACTTTGAAAACTCAACTAAACTTGCGTCAACAGGTGTGTTCTCAACAATATAATAATTATCATCAGTACTGATTAAAACATGTTTATCCGCTAACAAACTACGCCCCGAAACATCTTCATACAAAAAATCAGAACCCACAAAACTGGTTCTTTTGTCCGTGGCTGCAATACGTTTAACCAGGTCTAATGCAGGTAAATAAAGCCAGCGATCATCATCACCTGACATTTTCTTTAACACCATAAAAACCATTTTGTTTACATCAGCAGGACGATTAAAGTAAACATACATTTTCTGCTCACCTTCGTAAGCATGGTTTTTTATCTCATCAGTAGTCGGGGTATCTCGTCGTAAAATGGTAAATTCACGAGTACGCACACGTTTTTGAGCATCGGTAATGGTCATTTTTACCTTGGCTTTACCATCTTGACCTTGGTAATACGAGGCATAATTTGTACTATGAATAATTTTATCCACGCTAGGGGTTTCAGCCAAAGCAAGACTACTTGCTAACATTATGCTTAATCCAAAAACAAATTGAGTTAATTTCATCGTGATCTCCAAAAAACACTTATTTTACTTAGGAAGTGAGGTTTTAGCCTGGCCTAAATCAAGCGAGGCTAAAACCTCACTTCCACTAATCAATATTATAGCCCTTGAGAGACCTAACTCCTGTACCGCACGGGCGCATATAAATACTTTATGTAACTACTCACCCCATCAAAAG
>JAGLUC010000304.1 GCA_023134955.1 Methylococcales bacterium
CAATGCAGGAGCAATTGCCGAGCGCATCTTTCGCGATTGATGCGCTTTCTATCGTCAGCACATCCTATGTTATCACCTTAACTTAACGACATTGGGCGCGGATCTTTTAGTCCACCTTATAAAAAGCAGGCTAAAGCCCTGTGCCCCCATGTTGATGGACTACGAGTACATTAACTTTTGCAGGGCATTGATTATATTTTTCTACACTTAACGATGACACAGCCTTTTAAATTAATCATGTAGAGTTACAAATTTATTATGTGATCTTTTCTATATACTGCAACATCAGTTGCACCGATCTATTACCCCGAAACTCATTAACATCCAGCTTATAAACTGATTTTATCGAACGTATTCCCAACCAATTTTCTGGTTTTTCTACAAAAAAAGAAATTGCATCTATCAATAGTTCACTCATCGGAAATCTAAGCACAAATTTAAGATGTTGTTGCCCGACTATTCTGCATTGAATGACATCGAAAACCCCATCAAACGCGGGTTCGGGAAATTCTTGTCCCCATGTGCCTGCATTTTTTAATGTTTCAGAAAATTCCATTGATATTTCATTTTCAGATAATTGCCCGTCTGTATATATTTTTAATTCCAGATCAATTTTATCTAAGTGCCTTGCCACTACTTCATCAAAAGCCAGGGCAAAAACGGGGTAATCATGCATTTTTATGCTCATCCCAGCTGCCATGGCATGTCCACCAAACTTGCTAAGTATTTGTGGATGCGAAGATGCAATCTCACTTAATACATCTCGAATATGCACACCAGCAATTGAACGAGCTGAGCCTTTTATTTCACCATTATCAGCGGAAGCAAATGCAATAACAGGTCTATGTATTCTGTCTTTAATGCGAGAGGCTAAAATACCAATCACCCCTTGATGCCAATATTTATCAAACAAACAAACACCAGCGGGTAAATGATGCTCATCCAGCACCTTCATTTCATTTAATAGTGATATAGCCTCATTTTTCATTTGAGCTTCTATATCTTTACGGTCTTGATTCAGTTCATCTAATTGTTCTGCCATTTCTTTGGCTAAATCAACATCATCCGTTAATAAACATTGAATACCTAAAGACATATCATCCATACGCCCTGCTGCATTTAGCCTTGGCCCTAATGCAAAGCCTAAATCAGATGAGTTAATTGATGCAAACTGTTTACCTGCTTTTTCTATCAATGCCGCTATGCCAGGATGGGCATGTCCTGATCTTATTCTTAACAGCCCTTGGTGAACCAAAATTCGATTAACTTGATCTAGTGCCACAACATCAGCAACAGTCCCTAAAGCAACAAAGTCTAAAAGCTGAGCTAAATTAGGCTCTTGGATATTATTTTTCTCAAACCATTTGTTTTTACGCATATAATTTCTTAAAGCCATCAATACATAAAAAATAACCCCTACACCAGCAATATTGCCACTGGGAAATTGATCATCTGGCAAATTTGGATTGACCATGGCATCAGCATCAGGCAATTGCTCTCCTGGTAAATGATGATCGGTAATTAATACTTTCATACCATACTCTTTAGCTGCTCTAACTCCCTCAATACTAGAAACACCATTATCTACGGTAATAATAACATCTGCTTTTTGCTGTTTGACCAGTTCAACAATTTCAGGTGTTAGACCATAACCATATTCAAAGCGATTGGGCACAATATAATTAAGTTGTTTAGCTCCCAACAAGGTCAATCCTTTAAGTGCCACCACACAGCTAGTCGCACCATCTGCATCAAAATCAGCCACTATGGTGATTTTTTGCTGTAACTCAATTGCTTGCATTAAATGTTCAACCATATTATCCATGCCAGATAATAGAAATGGAGACGGCAGTTTACTTAATGTTCGTTCTAATTGATCATTCTCTGTGATTCCTCGAGTTGAAAAAATCTGGCTTAATACTGGTTCAATGCCTTGTAAATGCGATTTTTTCTTACCCTTAGGACGGGGAACAATATTTTTTTTAACACCTTGATGATACATAAACAACCAATTAAAGAAGATATTGATAGATTTTATAACACTATTGCTTAATTTTGATAGGATACTGTTACCGAAGCAGATCGTAATTAAATCTGCAGCTAACCCCTTTTACCAGGAAAAACATTTAATGACAGCATCATCAGATATTACAAAGGAAATAAAACAACGAATTGAATCAGCCATTCAAGATTCACAAGTGGAAGTTATTAGCGGAGGAGAAAGACACTTTGCCTTAAAAGTTATATCAAAGTCCTTTGAAAACCTGAGTCCAGTAAAGCAACAGCAAATGGTCTATGCTGCCATTAAAGATTTAATGGCTGGAAATGATGCACCTATTCATGCTATAGATAAAATGGATATACGAATTAGCTAGAGATTTTGTAACTTATGTGGACTCTGCTTAGCATAATTAAAGCCCATTCAATGAATGGACTTTAATTACTTGTCGTCAACAGGAAGTAAGAGCCACTCTCAATCGATGGGCTAATGTTTGAGGGAAAACTGTCCAATTTGATTTTCAGTATGAATAAGATGTGTCTCTATATTACGTTGAGTTACGAATGTAAAAATATTTAATTCATTTTTAAGCAATGGTTTTATTATTTTAAGTGCTTGCCAGAGCATCAATAATACTTTGGGAATATTCATCAAACCTTGTTTAAGCAAATTCTTTGCACCAAATAAAACCACACCGACAAAATGTTTAATTAAAGTTTTTTGATTTTTATTCAATCCAGCAAGAATGGCTATCGGCTCTATAGCATGATCACCCCCTTGTTTAATGTATTGAAATACTGCCGTTTTCAACAAATCATTAGACATCACCCCATACAATGCATTGGCTAAAATATTAACATTAGCATTGGCATAGCATCGTTCTTTATAATACATCCGTACTTTTTTATGTATTAACTGAGTATTGCTAAAGTCAGCCATACCCATTAAATGATTGCCTAAAATTCTTACATCAGAAAAAACTGCCGTAATTCCGCCTCCAGTCAATGGGTGCCTCATATTCAGGGCATCGCCTAGCATTACAACACCTTTTTTTAATACTGGCTTAGCTGCCAAATAGTGGTTAGGCATCACTTTAAAGTCTTCTTCATTAACCGCCTGATTAAAATGTGCTTTTAAACTTTCTGGAATAAAAGGCTCTACATTATTTTTTAAATGCTCTTTAATAGCTAGTCTTTTAGGTGCTTTATCACCAGGAAAATCAATCAGCAACCGCACTTCGGTACTTGAAATGGGATAACAAATAAAAGGTGTAGGACCTGACAAAAAAACATGTCCATGATTAGGTGATGGTAAAGGACAATCCTTTAGAACCAATCCAATAAAGAAAGAAGTAACTTTTTTTTCATTTTTACTTAATTCTTTCCGAAAACTAGAGAAGAATCCATCACTAGTAATGGTTAATTTTGCATTAATATCGGTAATTTTTCGAGTCACCTTATCCTTAAACTTAACCCCTGTCACCACTCCATTTTTATCTTCTATTAAATCTGTTGCAGCACCTTCCATTTTTGTGACAGAAGGGTTTTCTATGGCACTTGCTCTTATTTGTTGAAGGAAACGACCATTATGTAAACCGACACCATGAAAATCTGTCTTATCATTTTTATTATAAGGAATGCTAAACTGGTCTTCATCCTGCAATAAGGCGTAGCCTTTAATAGGCTGTCCATCAAACCCATCTAACAAATGACCTAAGCCCATTTCAGTTAATGTCTGAACAGCACCTGGTTGAAGAAGCTCCCCAACTATTCGATTTTTTTCAGTAAACCCTCGATCAATCAAAGCTATTTTTATACCTTTAGGTGCCAGATAAGCGGCAATTGTTGCGCCTGCCATACCTGCTCCAATGATACATATATCAAATTGTTGATTCATATTAACCTCACACCTTACACCTTACAACTTAGAGATACAACTATAGCTCAATTTCACAAAGTTTCTATGAGCCATATCACACGATTAAAAAAAACAGACCTAAGAGGAAAAAAACTTGTGACTGTTTAGCATAAATGTTGCTCATAAAATCTATTCAAAGCCCAGATAGGAAAAACATTCCTATATGATGAATAAGTTATCATGCAATTATAGTTGAAAACACCAGAAATATTTTCTTGCTCCCAGTCCCCCTTTTCCGTTTGTCTTTCAATCAATAACTGAATACCTCGATTGATTACTTCCCTATCCTGATTACCTGCTGCCATTAAAGCAAGTAATACCCACGCGGTATTAACCACCTGTGACCGTTCTGCTTCGGTATAAACCTTGTCTGCACAGGATTCAAAGGTTTCACCCCAACCACCATCAGGCTTTTGTTTACTCACTAGAAACTGACAGGCATCAGCAATACATTGATCCAAAACTGTTTCATCATAAAAGCCTTTACCTCTTGCTTTACTCAATACCTCTACCGCAAACCAGGTGGCATATGTAAAGCAAACCGCCCACCCACCATACCAGGAGCCATCATTTTTTTGTTGTTTAATAACAAATTGCAGACCTTTTACAATCGCAGATTTAATTTCAGTCCTTTTATAATCTGGATATTCTTGCTGAACTTCGATCAGTGTCTGAACACAAGCAGAACTGCATTCAGTCCATGAATAATCAATCATAATATCGGCAAAAACCTCAGAAGGATTGAGTTTCTCTAGCCATTTGGGGGCGCGGCTTAATTCGTAAGTTGGCCAGCCGCCATCTTTATTTTGATATGACAGTATAATATCAACCGCCTGTTTTATTCGTGCCTCGCTAATACTGGGTTTGAAC
>JAGLUC010000305.1 GCA_023134955.1 Methylococcales bacterium
TTAAATCCTGAGTTGCGAGTAATTAATTATCAACATTTAAATATTGATGAAGCAGGGTTAAAGCAAATTATGGATTTGGCTGTTGAAGGAAAAATTCTTAAAAAAACAGTCAACATTGAAGCATTTTCTGATCATCGGTTTGACAGTAAAAATTAACATTGATTTATTAAATATTTAGAAACAAATGACACTTAAAGAAAAAACTAATACTCCTCAAAAAAAATACTCTTCGTTAAACCGAAGTTTAGTATTTTGGTTTCTTTTACTATCAACAGTTCCGTTGGCAATAGTATCTTATATCAGTTATCAACAATCTAATTATACACTTAAAGATAATATTTCAAAAAGCCTTAAGGAGTCATCCACATTAACGGTAAGTTTCATTAAAAGTTGGTTCGAATATCGATTTATGGACGTAAATATTCAGGCTGAATCAAATGAGAATAATAGATTATTAACATCATTGATTGAAGGGTTTTCTAAAAGTAAAAAGCCATTAAAGGATTATGTGAAAAGCTATGACTGGACTTTACGTGTAGATGGTTTGCAGGATGATCTAATTAACTTGAGTCGTCGCTATGATTATATATATGACCTGCTTCTTATGGATACGAAAGGTAATTTACTTTTTACTATTGCTCAAGAGTCGGATTTTGGTACGAACATGCTTACAGGAAAATATTCAAATACATTATTTTCTAAAGCTATTAAAGATACTATAGAAACAGGTCGAGTAAGGTTTTCTGATTTAGAGCGTTATGCGCCATCAAACAACATTATTGTCGGTTTTATTACGGCTCCTTTGCTTGATGAGTTTGGGAATAAACTAGGGGTTTTTGCTGTACAGCTGCGTATCGATAGGGTTTTTGATGCGGTAAGAAGAGTCTCAGATAAAGAAAGCTCATTAACACATTATCTAGTTGGAGAAGATGGAAAAATCCGTTCTGCTATTAAAAGTGATGATGAAAAAAATATTCTTAGGAAGGTAGTTAATACTGAACAGTTTAAACTTTGGCAAAAAGAACACTCTAGGAAGCATGCAGAAAAATATCATCATGATTTGAGTGATGTTGCCATGGATGAAACTACATTTGAATATACAGGGCCATATGGAAAAAAAGTTATTGGGCAACATCAGGCTCTTATATTACCTGGAGCAAACTGGGTTTTAATTAGTGAGATAGAAAGTGAAGAGGCTTTTGCTTCTGCGAACTGGCTAATAAATCTAATTCTGGTGCTATTTTTATTTACTGTTCTAATAGTAACAATTTGGGCAATCTATCAGGCAAAAAGAATTACTAAGCCGATTAGTCAATTAGTAGATGCTAGTCTTGCTGCTTCTAAAGCTACTTCAGATAATGATAGTAAACAATCACATGTAGAAGTGATTGGTGATAATGAAATTGCACGTCTTGCAGATGTTTTCAATAACATGCTGGACGTAAGAAAACGACATGAAGAAGAACTTGAGCAAACCACTGCTCAAGCCGAATTGGCATACCTTGAATTAGCTGAACAAAAATTTGCGATAGATCAGCATGAGATTATTGCGATAACAGACATTAAAGGAACAATAATTGATGCAAACAACAAGTTTTGTGAAATTAGTGGGTATACAACAGGTGAGCTACTTGGACAAAATCATCGAATTTTAAACTCAGGTGTTCATGATGATTCTTTTTTTAAAAATATGTATCAGGTCATAGCTAATGGTGATGTGTGGAAAGGTGAGATTTGTAATAAGAATAAGTCTGGAAAACTTTACTGGGTAGATACAAGTATCATTCCTTTTATGGGAGAAAACGGTAAGCCAAAAAGTTATATTGCTATTCGAACGGATATTACTGAACGAAAAAATGCCGAGATTGAATTAGTAAAAGCAAAAGAAAGTGCAGAAGCGGCAACGCAACAAAAATCTGAATTTTTAGCAAATATGAGTCATGAAATACGAACGCCAATGAATGGCATTATTGGTATGACAGGTTTGTTATTAGACACGGAACTTGAGGCAAAACAGCAAAGTTATGCTGAGAGCACTATGGGTTCAGCAGAAGCATTACTTGCAATTATTAATGATATTTTAGATTTTTCTAAAATTGAAGCGGGCAAGATGGAGTTAGAAGTTCTTCCTTTTAATCTGCAAACCTTAATGGAAGATGTATCAGAATTAATGGCAATAAAGTGCAGAGAAAAAAGGATTGAAATGTTATTGCATTTTAAACCCGGCACTGAAGTAAATGTTATGGGTGATCCTGGACGCGTACGTCAGATATTATTAAATATATTAAGTAATGCCATTAAGTTTACTGAAGAAGGTAAGATTGTTGTTACTGTTGACTCAAGTGAAGTGGTTGATGATAAGGCTATATTTTCTGTTTCAATTGCAGATAGTGGAATAGGAATTGATGATGATAAATTAGATAAAATATTTAATAAATTTGATCAGGAAGATGGCTCAACAACCCGTAAGTATGGTGGAACAGGACTTGGGTTAGCGATATGTCGCCAACTTTGTCACCTGATGGGTGGCGATATTAAAGTTGAAAGTCATAAAGGTCACGGTTCAATTTTTAGTTTTACTATGAGTTTATCAACAACAGATAAAGATAATGTATCTGCAATACAGATGGGCGATGACAATAATTTAGATGGTTTAAAAACATTGTTGGTTGATGATTTAGATATTGCTCGTAAAATTTTAAGTGAACAATTGTCAGAATTGAATTTAAATATAGTCACAGCGAGTTCTGGTGAAATCGCATTAGAAAAATTATCTGGTGCAATTGAAGAGAAGGAACCTTTTGATATTGTTATTACAGATTTCCATATGCCAGAAATGGATGGGGAAATGTTAGCCGCTAAAATAAGAGAAAATAAATTGTTGGAGCGCGGTGCGTTACTATTTATAACGTCGTCGCCACGTAAAGGTGATGGTTCACGTTTAAAAGAAATGGGTTTTGATGGATATTTAACTAAACCAACTCGTGCATTAGAAGTACCTCAAATAATGTCATTAATATGGAATGCAAAGTTAAATGGTCAGGATATTCCTTTAGTGACTCGTCACATGGTGAAAGAAATTAGTGTAGGTAACAAGAAAAAATTAAAATTAAAGAATGTACATGTTTTATTGGCTGAAGATAATCCTGTGAATCAAATGGTCGCTACGGAATACTTGGAACGTTATGGCTGTTCAGTAACCCCTGCGGGTAATGGACTTGAAGCTGTTGCAGAATTAAAGAGAACAAACTTTGATTTAATCTTTATGGATTGTCAAATGCCAGAAATGGATGGTTACGAAGCAACAGGTGTTATTCGTGAATGGGAAAGTTTTAGGAAGCTTGAGAAAACAACAATTATTGCTTTTACAGCTAATGCGATGCAGGGTGATAAAGAAAAATGTTTAGCTGCGGGCATGGATGATTATATAACTAAACCTGTAAGTGAAAAATCATTAGAAGATATTCTTATAAAATGGTTACCTGAAAAAGTTAAAATGACCTCATTTGATTATAAGGAAGAATTAATATCCGATGAGAGTATAAGAACTGAAAATAAGCTATCAAAGGCAGGGGAGCCTGTTGCAGAACATTTGGATTTAGATTTAACAGTTTTTAATGTTCTCAAAGAAATGTTTGGCGATGCATTCCCAAATGCAGTTGATAGTCATACTAAAAGTGCTAAAGACAATATTAGACGTATAGAAGATGCGCTTGTTCAAAATGATATGAGTGAATTAGAACATGCGGCTCATTCTTTAAAGGGAGCAAGTGGGCAATTTGGTGCAATGGTAGTTAGTGAATTGGCTAGGCAAATGGAGCTGTTTGGTAAAAATGGTGAAATAGATAAAGCTAAGAATATTATTGCTGAGCTTAAAGCTGCGCGAGAAGAAGTTGAAAAACGAATAGCAAGTGAAATAGTTTAATATTTTAAGTTTTTA